>JALZEC010000275.1 GCA_030862235.1 Actinomycetota bacterium
ACGTTGGCTGCCATCAGGCCTTTGGGGCCTTCCTGCAGCTCGAACTCCACGCGCTGGCCCTCTTCCAGGCTGCGGTAGCCGCTCATCTGGATGGCGGAGTGGTGGACGAAGACGTCGGCGCCTCCGTCAGGTTGGGCGATGAACCCGAAGCCCTTCTCCGAGTTGAACCACTTCACGGTGCCGGTGACGGTCGCCACTGTGGCGATCCCCCCTTTGTCGACTTCACTCTCAGAGGGGCGCGACCAGCGAGCCCAGCAACACCCCTCAGTTGCCGGACCCTAGCAGAACATTTCAGCGGCGCTTATGAACTCGAGGGCCCTGCGGCGTGTCTTCCACCGCCCATCCCAGCGCCGCGATCTGGTCTCGGATGCGGTCCGCAGCGCCGAAGTCACGCCCGGCGCGAGCCCGCTCCCGCTCCTCGACCAGGGCGACGACCTCGGGTGGTGGCTCCTCCACGCCGACCAGGCCGAGACCCACGGCGCTCGCCATCTCCCGCACCGCCGCGGCCAGGCCGGCGGCCGCCGCGGTGTCCCCCGAGTCGAGCGCCTGGTTCGCTGCCCGCACCGCATCGAACAAGGCGGCAACCGCCTTGGGCGTGTCCAAGTCGTCGTCCATGTGGCGGCAGAAGGTCTCGAGCGTGCTGGGATCGGCGGTTGCCGACCCGTCCAGCCCGGCCGTCCGGCGGGCGAAGTCGTCGAGGCGGGCGAGGGTGTTCTCGGCCGCCTTCACGGTGGCCGCCGTGACCTCGATCGGAGCGCGGTAGTGGGACTGGAGGACGAGCAACCGGTACGCCCTCGGGTCGGTGCCGCTGTCGAGCAGGTCGGCGAGGGTGCGGAAGTTGCCCAAGGACTTGGACATCTTCTCGCCCCCCACCTCCACGAACCCGTTGTGGGCCCAGTGGCGGGCGAAGGTGCGGCCGGCGGCGACCGCCTGGGCCCGCTCGTTCTCGTGGTGGGGAAAGGCCAGGTCCTGCCCGCCGCCGTGGAGGTCGAAGCCCTCACCCAACAGGTCCAGGGACATCACCACGCACTCCGTGTGCCACCCGGGCCGGCCGGCGCCCCAGGGCGAGGGCCAGTGGGGCTCGCCCGGCTTGGCCAGCTTCCAGAGCACGAAGTCGAGGGGCGAGCGCTTCTCCTCGGCTACGTCGACCCGGGCCCCCGCCCGCAGGCTCTCGAGGGGCTGGCGAGCGAGCAGGCCGTAATCGGGCACGCTCTCCACCGAGAAGTACACGCCGTCGCTGGCCGGGTAGGCGGTCCCCTTCTCGACCAGGTGAGCGACGAGGTCGACCATCTGCTCGACGTACGCAGTGGCGTGCGGGTCGGCGTCCGGGCGGCGCACGCCGAGGCGGCCCATGGCGTCGTACCAGACCTCTTCGTACTGCCTGGCCACGTCCTCGGACGTCCGGCCGTCGCGGTTCGCCCGGTTGATGATGTTGTCGTCGATGTCGGTGATGTTCGACACGTACCGGACGTCGAAGCCTTTCCACTCCAGGTACCGCCGGAGGACGTCGAACACCAGGGAGAAGCGCCCGTGCCCAAGGTGGGGGACGTCGTACACCGTCGGGCCGCAGACGTACATCGAAACCTGCCGCTGCCCGGCGGGGAGCAGGTCGGTGACGGATCCAAATGCCGTGTCGTGCAGTCGCATGTCCCGGGTACGGTAACGCTCGCATGTCGCCGACCGTCCCGGATAAACCCAGTCTCGAAGGGCTGCAGGACAAGTGGGGGGAGCGGTGGGAGGCCGAGGGCACCTACCGCTTCGACCGGCGCGCCACCCGGGACGAGATCTACGCCATCGACACGCCGCCACCCACCGTCAGCGGGTCGCTCCACGTCGGGCACGTGTTCTCGTACACGCACACCGACACCATCGCCCGCTTCCAGCGGATGCGGGGCCGGGAGGTCTTCTACCCGATGGGGTGGGACGACAACGGGCTGCCCACCGAGCGGCGCGTCCAGAACTACTTCGGCGTCCGCTGTGACCCTCACCTCCCTTACGACGCGGAGTTCGAGCCCCCGGCCAAGCCGGGCAAGGAGCCCGTGTCCATCTCCCGCCCCAACTTCGTCGAGCTCTGCACCAGGCTCACCGTCGACGACGAGCGCGCGTTCGAGGACCTGTGGCGCCACCTGGGCCTGTCCGTCGACTGGTCGATGACCTACACGACCATCGGCAAGGAGGCCCAGCGAGTCTCGCAGCGGGGCTTCCTCCGTCTCCTGGGTCGGGGCCTGGCCTACCAAGCGGAGGCCCCGACGCTCTGGGACGTCGACTTCCAGACCGCCGTCGCCCAAGCCGAGCTGGAGGATCGGGAGACGACCGGGGCATACCACCGGTTGCGCTTTGGCGGGCCGGACGGGCCCATCGAGATCGACACCACCCGTCCCGAGCTCGTTCCCGCGTGCGTCGCCCTCGTCGCCCACCCCGACGACGCCCGGTACCGGCCCCTGTTCGGATCGGAGGCGATGACGCCGCTGTGGCGGGCGCGCGTCCCGATCCTCTCCCACCCCCTCGCCGATCCCGAGAAGGGGACGGGCATCGCCATGATCTGCACCTTCGGCGACGTGACCGACGTCGTCTGGTGGAGGGAGCTCGGCCTGCCCGTGCGCACCATCGTCCGCCGCGACGGTCGGATCCAAGACGACCCGCCTCCCGGGCTACCCGACGACGGCCGGCTTTGGAGCGAGATCCGCGGACGGCGGATAGGGGGCGCTCGCCAGCGGATCGTCGAGTTGCTGCGGGAATCGGGCGAGCTGGTCGGGGAGCCCCAGCCCATCCGCCACCCCGTCAAGTTCTACGAGCGGGGCGAGCACCCGCTGGAGATCGTCACCAGCCGCCAGTGGTTCATCCGCACGCTCGACCACCGCGACGACCTCCTCGACCGGGGCCGGGAGCTGCGCTGGCACCCGGCGTACATGCGGGCCCGCTACGAGTCGTGGGTCAACGGCCTGAACACCGACTGGCTCATCAGCCGCCAGCGCTTCTTCGGCGTTCCCATCCCCATGTGGTATCCGATCCGGGAGGACGGCACCATCGACCACAACCGCCTACTCATCCCCGATGAGAGCCGGCTGCCGGTCGATCCTTCGACCGACGTCCCCGACGGCTACTCCGAGGAGCAGCGCGACCAGCCGGGCGGGTTCACCGGTGACCCGGACGTCATGGACACCTGGGCCACCTCCTCACTCACCCCCCAGATCGCCGGCCACTGGGAGGACGACCCCGACCTCTTCGCCCGGGTCTTTCCCATGGACCTGCGCCCCCAGGCGCACGAGATCATCCGTACCTGGTTGTTCTCGACCGTCGTCCGCTCCCACTACGAGCACAACTCCCTCCCGTGGACGGACGCCGCCATCTCCGGATGGGTCCTGGACCCGGACCGGAAGAAGATGTCGAAGTCGAAGGGGAACGTGGTCACGCCCATGGGCCTGCTCGAGCAGTACGGGTCCGACGCCGTGCGGTACTGGGCGGCCAGTGGACGCCCCGGCGTGGACACCGCCTTCGACGAGGGGCAGATGAAGGTCGGTCGCCGCCTGGCCATCAAGATCCTGAACGCCTCCAAGTTCGTCCTGTCGCGGCTCTCAGAGGCGTCGGGGGACGTGGCCCAACCCACCGACGTCGCGGCGCCGCTCGACCTGGCCATGCTCGCCGGCCTCGGATCGCTGATCGACGACGCCACCGCCGCCTTCGAGGGCTACGACTACGCCCGAGCCCTCGAACGTACCGAGAGCTTCTTCTGGAACTTCTGTGACGACTACCTGGAGCTGGTCAAGAGCCGCGCCTACGGCTCCCACGGCGAACCGGAGGCGGCCTCGGCCAATGCCGCTCTCAGCCTGGCCCTCTCCGCCCTCCTGCGCCTGTTCGCGCCCGTCCTCCCCTTCGTCACGGAGGAGGTCTGGTCATGGTGGCAGGAGGGTTCGATCCACCGGGCGGCCTGGCCCAGCCGCTCGGAGCTCCCCCCTCAGGAGGGCGACCCGCTGGTCCTCGAGACGGCGTCCGCCGTCCTCAGCGAGATCCGGAAGGCGAAGACGGCGGCCCAGGCCTCCATGCGAGCCGAGGTCCGCCGAGCGTTGGTCTGGGATACCGCACCTAGGGCGGCTGCGCTCTCACAGGCCGCGACCGACGTCAAGGAAGCAGGCCGGATCGCCGATCTGGCGCTGGAGGAGGGGGCGGCGTTCAGCGTCGAGGTCGAGCTGGTCTGAGTCGCTCAGAAGGGGCCGACGAATCCCCAGATCAGGGTCCACAGCAGCACCACCGCCAGCACGAGGGCGACCACCAGCACCAGCGGGGTCAGGGGAACGGGCGGGGCCGGCTCGAGGAGCAGGTCCTCCGCCTCCCGCCAGCCTGCCTGGCCTGGTGGCCGTGCACGATCGGTGAGGGTGGGCATGGTCTCGGCCTCCCTTGTCCTGGCTAGTACTCGACGATGCGCCGACGGTTCCGGGGGGCGGGGACCTCGTCCACGACCTCCTCGACCACCTGCGGACGCTCCTCGATCACGATCTCCTCGACGACCTGAGGTCGGGACCGGCGCACCCTCGTGACCCGGTCGAAGCCGGAGAAGCTCGTGAACATGGCCACGACGACAACGACAAGGAGGATCAGCAGCAGCAACTCCATGTCTTCGGGGTCCCCCACCGCAGGGCTCGGCAAACGGCGCCAGGAAAAAATCTGAAAAGTTCGGATTCCTGGTTTGGGCTCCGGGCTGGTGGGTAGACCTCGACCGCACCACTCTGCGGTGCAACCCCCTCCCGAGAAGGGGTGTCTTTCCCGGCACCCCTTCTCGCCCCCTTTTTCGCCCCGCTGCCGAGGCGCGCCCGGCCGCCGGCTCAGCGCGAGGCTGAGCTGCGCAGCCGTTCCACGAGATAGGCGGGCGCCTTCTCGGGCGAGCCGGCCGTGAACGGCGGCTGCGGGTCGTACTCCAGCACCAGCTGGACGGCCTGGGCCATCTCCTCCCCGGCGAGGACGCTGGCCAGGTGCAGGGCCATGTCGATTCCGGCCGACACACCGGCCGAGGTGATGATCTTGCCCCTGGCGACGACGCGATCGGTGACCGGGATTGCGCCAAAGGCGCGGAGATCGTCCCGAACCAGCCAGTGGGTCGTCGCCTCGACGCCGCGGAGGATCCCCGCTGAGGCCAGGGTGAGCGCGCCCGTGCAGACCGACGTGGTCCACTGCGAGGTGGCGTGGGCCTGGCGCAACCAGGCCAGGACGCGCTCGTCGGCGCGTGCCTGCTCCTCCCCGGGGCCCCCGGGCACCACGATCACGTCCGGCGACGGGACGTCGTCGAGGGAGTACTCCGCCAGGAGGGCGAGCGACCCGGGGTGGTTGCGCTTGAGGCCCGGCTCGGCGGCGACGAAGCGCACGTCACTCTCAGGGAGCCAGCAGAGGACCTCGTAGGGACCGACGGCGTCGAGGGCGGTGAACCGGTCGAAGAGCAGGATGGCGACTTGCACCGTTGCCATCCGGCGACGGTACCGCCACCACGGCCCTATGGAGGCCGGGAGTACAGTCGCCCATCATGAGGAGGCGCAATGCGCTGGCGATCGTAGCCGTGCTCTGCGGGCTGGCCGCGGTCGTGGGCGCCGGCCTCCTGCTCACCACCGACCGGACGACCACGATCAGCGGCAACGTCATCATCCAAGGCGCCAGCCGCATCGACGCCATCAACTCGCCCACGATCGTGCGCAACCCGACCGACTCGAGCAACGTCGTCGCCAGCTACCGCGTCGACCGCCCCAACTACTCCGCCCTGCTCCAGGTGAGCGAAGACGGGGGCAGCACCTGGGCACCTACCGAGCTCCCCCTACCCCCCGGCACCGAGCCCTGCGCCGCCACCGTCGCCGGGCGTCCGTGTCCCTTCGCCCCGGACATCGCCTTCGACGACGACGGAAAGCTCTACGTCCTCTACGTCAACCTCACCGGCCAGGGCAACAGCCCCAAGAACCTGTGGCTGTCCACCTCGACCGACGGCGGGAAGACGCTCGCCCCGCCCACCCGCATCGCCGGCGAGCTGACCTTCCAGGCCCGCCTCGCGGTCGCCCCCGACAAGACCGTCCACATCACGTGGCTCCAGGGCAAGGAGACGGGCAACCTCTCGCTGCTGGGGGCGAACCCGATCGTCGCCGTCCACTCGCTGGACGAGGACGCCAAGACGTTCTCCACGCCGGTGATCGTCAGCGACTCCCCGCGGGAGCGGGTCGGCGCGGCGTCGCCGGTGGTTGACAGGAAAGGCAACGTCGCCGTCATCTACCAGGACTTCAAGGGTGACCGGCGGGATTTCGAGAACCTGGAGGGCCCTGTCTTCGAGGACCCCTTCGCCTTGGTCGTGACCCGGTCCACGGACGGAGGAAAGACGTTCTCCCGTGGCCTGGAGTTCGAATCCGGCCTGGTGCCGACCCGGCGGTTCCTGGTCTACCTGCCCGAATCGCCCTCCATGGCCGCCGGTCCCGACGGAGCCCTGTACGCGGTGTGGTCGGACGGGCGGAACGGGGACGAAGACGTCTTCCTCAAGCGTTCGCCCGACGGGGGGGAGACGTGGGGCGGGCCCGTCCGGGTGAACGACAACCCCGCGCGTGACCGTACCAACCAGTACCTGCCCAAGGTGGCGGTGAGCGACGACGGGCGGGTGGACGTCCTGTTCTACGACCGCCGCAACGACCAGCGGAACATCCTGACCGACGTCTTCCTGGCCAGCTCCGACGACAAGGGTCGGACGTTTACCAACCGGCGCGTGTCGTCCGACTCGTTCGACTCCCGCATCGGGCCGTCGGTGAGCCTGCTGCACGGCGCCGACTTCGGCACGAAGCTCGGACTCGACAGCTGGGGGAACAACGCCTTGGCGGCCTGGACCGACACCCGCGAGGGGAACGAGGCCGACGCCGCCCAGGACATCGCCACCACCCGCGTCACCCTGGCCGAAGAGCCCCCGTTCCTGGGACGATGGCCGGTGATCCTCGTGCTCTTCCTGATCGGAGCGGCGGCGCTGGCAGGGGCATCGTTGATCCCAGCGGCGCGGCAACCGGCGCCGGAACCGGCGACAAGGGAGGCGGCCGGCAAATGATCGAGGAGCGCAACCCATGATTGAAGAGCGCAGCGCATGACAGAGGAGCGCAGCGCATGAGAATTGCGTTCGTGGGCAAGGGCGGATCGGGCAAGTCCGCCATCGCCGGCACCCTCTGCCGATTCCTCGCCCGCAGGGGGGAGCCGGTGCTGGCCGTCGACTCCGATCCGCTGCCCGGGCTGGCCCTGTCGCTCGGGCTCAAGATCGACGACGACGTGCGGATCCCCGACGACGTCGTCGTCGAGCGCAAGGAGGGCGAGACCGGTCCCCGCTACCGGCTCATGGAAGGACTGGGAGCGGTGGAGGCGGTCGAGCGGTTCTCGGTGACCGGCCCCGACGGGGTGCGCTTCCTCCAGTTCGGCAAGATCGGGCTTCAGGGGCAGGTCGGCCAGTCCCTGTTCCGGTCCCAGCTCGCCTTCCGGCAGATCACGAGGGAGCTTCCCGACGACCGCTGGAGCGTGATCGGAGACCTCCCCGGCGGCACGCGCCAGCCCTTCACCGGCTGGGGGACGTTCGCCAAGACCGTCCTCATCGTCGTCGAGCCGTCGGCCGCCGGCCTGCTCTCCGCCCGCCGCCTGGCCCGCATGGCGAACATGGAGCACAACCCCCGGGTGGTGGCCGTGGCGAACAAGGTGCGGGAGCCGGACGACGTCGACCTGATCGCCGCCCGCACCGGGCTGGAGGTCATCGGGGCGGTTCCCTGGGACGAGGCGTTCGCCGAGGCGGAGCGCAAGCGGCGGGCACCGATCGACGAAGCCCCTGCTTCGGAGGCGGTACGGGCAGTAGATTGTCTGGTGGACCGCCTGCTCGAGGAGGAGCGCGCATGAAGCTGGCAGTGGTCGGAAAGGGGGGCTCGGGGAAGACGACGACGTCGTCGATCATCGCCCGCACGCTCGCCCGCCAGGGGCTGCCCGTCGTCGCCCTCGACTGCGACTCCAACCCCAACCTGGGCATCTCTCTGGGCGTGGGCGACGAGGAGACCGAGCGGCTGGTGTCGATGCGGCAGGCCCTGGACGAGGGCCAGGAGCAGCACGCGCCCACGTGGGACACGCTGCTCACCCGGTACGGGTCCGAGGCGCCGGACGGCATCCGCCTGGCCGTGGTCTCCCGCATCGACAACCCCGAACCTGGCTGACTCTGATGTGGGCTGTCTCCCGAGCAGTTGCTCGGGTCCGTGGAGTTCACCGCTGACGAGACCGTAATCGCCGACTTCGAGGCCGGAGTTGGCACGCTCACCCGTCTCGGCGAGCAGCGGGTCGACACCGTGCTGGTCGTCGTCGAGGCCACGCCCAAGTCGATCGAGGTCGGCCTACGGGCGGTGGAGCTGGCCCGGGAGCGCAAGCTGAACGAGGTCGTCATCATCGCCAACCGAGTCCGGGGCGAAGACGACATCGAACGCATTCGGGCCGCCTTCCCTGGTGTCGAGGTGGTGCCCGTCCCCGAAGACCCCGCCATCCGGGACGCAGACCGCCGTGGCGTGGCACCCATCGACCACGCGCCCGATGCACCCGCGGTTCGGGCCCTCGTCTCGCTGGCGGAGAAGCTCGCCCCCAACGGGAACTGACAGGTGGAGCCAGCCGGAGTGGGCGGCCGGTGAGCGCCCCACCGCCGGAAGCGCAAGCCCGGGCCGCCCCCGACCTCCGCCGCTGGCTGCCCCTGATGGGCTTGGCCGTCGGGGTGTGGGCGCTCCTGCCCAAGTACGTCACCCCACCCCTCAACACGTCGGACACGGCGGAGTTCGCCGATCACGTCATCCCAGGGATCCTCGTCCTCGGCGCCTCCGCCGCCTGCCTGCTCGGGCGAAACCGCCACCGCCTGAGCCTCGTGCCCCTGATGGCCGGGATGGTCGTGGTGCTGGCCGGTTTCTGGATGGTCGCCACCCACTTCCCGCTGCTGCTGCAAGCATTCAGGGACGAGGCTCCCTGGGCCGGCACCATCTACCACACCGCTTCCGCCCTGGCCGTGTTCGGTCTCGGCCTGTTGTGGTGCGCCACCCACTGGGGCGACCTGGCCGCCATGGAGGCGGCCTCGGCCAAGCCCTCGACCGAGCGCGACTGATCAGCCGCGCCGGCCGACGAGCAGGGTCATCAGCCCCGCCACAACCAGCACGCCTCCCATGGCCAGTAGGGGCCAGCTTCGCCCGCCGGCGGGACGGGCCACGACTGAGGCGACGGCGAGATCCTGGAGGTTCGTCGTCTGGTTTCCGGCGGTGGTGTCCGCCCAAAGGGCCAGGAAGCCGCCCGATCGCGAGGCGACTGCCAGCTGGTTGCCCAGCTGGGGCAGGCCCTGAGCGCTCCCCAAGCCGATCCTTGAGTCGAACGGCTTCTCCGAGGCCACGGCAGTGGTGAACGTCTGGCCGCTGTCCCACGACGAGCCAACGACCACTTCCGCCATCGCCCCGCTCCGGTCCCGGCTGCGGTCGTAGAAGACCACGTCGACCCGCCCTCCGGGGGCGACGCCGACCGCGGGGAGGAACTGGCTACCCGCCACGGGGCCCAGCCGGACTGGGGGCGTCCACGTCCCCCCGCCGTCGGGAGACCGGGCGAGGAACACGTCGCGCGCCTCGCCCTTGCCGGCGTCCCACGTCGCGTAGAGCCGGTCGGTGCCCGGTTCGACAGCGAAGCTGGGACCCGGCATGAGGTCGACGATGACCCGCTCGGGGATGTCCAGCCCCTCGGCCACAACCGAGGCCGGACCGAAGGACGCGCCCCCGTCGGCCGACTGCCAGCCGACGATCCGCCAGGTCCCCTCGGGGGGTGGTCCGCCCTGACCCTCGTGCTCCGCCTCGTAGTTGAACGCGTCCTCCGCCAGGTCGAGAGCCCCGAGCACCACCCTGCCGCCCGCGGTGACCAGGACCGAGGGCTGCGCCAGCCGCCGGTCAGGCTCGCTGACCTGGACCGGGGCGGAGAAGGTGAGCCCACCATCCTCCGAACGGGCCAGCATCACCGGGTTGGGCGGGGGGAGGAACCCGAGGGGACGATCGGCGTTCTCCGGCCGGGCTTGGACCCAGGCCACCAGCACCCGGCGGCCGTGCACCGTGAAGTGGGCATGGAAGGCCTCCGATCCGGCGACCCGCGCCGGCGCCCCCAGCGGGGAATCGTCCTGGTAGCGCTGGAGCCAGACCCCCACCGGCTGGTTGTACCGGCCACCGGTGGCCGTGTAGAGGACGAGGAGGTTGCCGTCCTCGTCGAAGGCGACGTCGGGCCAGTAGCAGTTGGGCGCCTCGAGAGGGCGGGGAAGGGCGAGGGGACTCCACGTCTCACCTCCGGTCCGGGACAGGTAGACCGAGCAGGAGAACCGGGGGGTGTCGATCCGGTCGGCGGCGGCGATGACCAGCGACCGGTGAGGGTGGACGGCCACCGCCGGCGAGTTGTGGGCGTCGATGCCCGGCCGGTCGGCGTTCACCACGGCCGTGGCCGCCGGCCGCACCCCAGCGGGAGAGGACCGCAGACCCAGCGCGCCGACCGCCAGGCCCACGACGGCGAGGGCGACGCCCAGGGGGACGGTCAGACCGTGAGCCACACGCTTTCCCACCGCTGATCGCCCCCGAGCGCGGCGGGCTCGAAGCCACGCACCCTCGGCGAGACGAGCCACTCGGTCCGCACCGCTGCCAACGGCACGGCGGTGAAGCGCTCGGTGATGACCACGTTCATGATGTCGGCCGCCAGCCGGCGGGCGGTGTCCGGCGAGGGTGAGCTGAAGACCCGCTCGTACAGGTCGTCCACCTTCTGCCCCCCACCGGCGGCGCTGGCGAAGGCGAGGTTCCCGCCGGGGCGGACGGTGAAGAACCGGCAGATGGCGCACGGGTTGGCATCGTCCTGGGGCTGGCTCGCCAGGTACAGGTCGAACGTCGCCGTGTTCACACGACTGAAGGCGCCCTCGGGGGCCGGGTCGACGACCTGCAGACCGACGCCCACCGCCCCGAGCTGCTTCTTCAGTTCCTCGGCCGCCCGCTCCTGCTCGGCGGGGCGGGCCAGGATGAGGCTCAGCGAGAGCGACGTGCCGTCCTTCGTCCGCTGGCCGTCCCCACCCCGGACCCAGCCGGCGGTGTCGAGGAGGCGGTTGGACTCGGCCACGTTCTGGGCCGGGGGCCGGACCCGCTCGTCGGCATCGCCGAGGACGAGGGCGGGAATGAGGGTGTTGTTCTCCTCGCCGTCGTCGGGCCATCCCGCTTTGGCCACGGCTCGTCGGTCGAGAGCGAGGGCGATGGCCCGGCGGACGTTCTCGTCCTTCAGGGTCGCCCACTCCTCGATGCCCCCGACATTGAGCAGGAGGTACTGGGCCCGCGCCGGCTGGGATCCCACGACCCGGTCGGTACGGCCCGAGACCTTGGGGAGGAACTCGTAGGGGATGAGGCCGACCAGCTCGACGGCTCGGGTGGCCAACAGGCGGCCGGCGTCGCGCTCGGGACCGAAGCGGAACAGGATCGAGGCGAGCTGAGGCTTCTCCCCCCAGTACTGCTCGAAGGCTGCGACCTTCAGCTCACCTCCGGGGCGGTAGCTGTCAAACCGGAACGGGCCGGTCCCGGTGGGAGTGGTCGCCGGGGTCTCGCCCGCTCCCGCCTCCGTGCCCGGAGCGACAATCCCCATCGTCGGACTCGCCAGTTGTTCGGCTAGGCGGGCGTTGGGGGAGGCCAGGTCGATCTCGACGGTCATGTCGTCCCTCGCCTTGGCCGTACCCGGCTCCAGCCCCCGGGGCTTGTTGTTCTGCCGGCGGGCGATGGTCTCGAGGGTGGAGACGACTGCTCCGGCGTCCATCCGGGCGCCGTTGTGGAACGTCACGTTGGGGCGGAGGAAGAACCGCCACTGGTTGGGCGAGGGCGACTCCCAGCGCTGGGCCAGGCCTGCGGCGAGCCCGAAGTTCGGACTGAGCCGGGTCAGCGTCTCGAAGATCCCGAGATTCGGGCCGGCGGCCGTCAGGCCGACGTTCAGGGCGGGCGGATTACCCCGCAGGAACGGGTCTTCTCCTGCCGCGACCCGCAGGTTCTGGACGGGCGCACGGGCCGCGTCCTCGACCGGCTCCTCCTCCTCTGAACCGCCGCCTCCGCAGCCGACGAGGACGAGGGTGGCCAGGACGAAGATGGTCCCCCAACGTCGATACGCACGAAGACGCGACAAGCGCCGGGCACCCTATCGGGTGC
>JALZEC010000282.1 GCA_030862235.1 Actinomycetota bacterium
TCACGGGTGGGCTCGAGCCCAGCGCGGCCGCCCGCTCGAGCGCCGGGTTGGGGCGCAGTGGCCGGATCGGGCGGGGGCGACGGCTGAGGCGTGACCCGCTGTGGGCAGCCAGCACGACCACGAGCACAAGCACGGCCGCGGCGACGCCCAGAGTCGCGGCCACGTTCGGGGACCATCCCGGATTGGGCTCGGACCGGCGGATGGAGCCCACCGGCTCGAGCCAACCGGCGGCAAGACCGGCGGCGACCGTCACCGCCGCCCCCACAGCGCCGGCGAGGAGAGCGGGGAGGGCGTGGGCGAGCACCCGCGCCCCCCGACTCATACCGAGGGCGGCCTCGATCTGATACTCGCCAGCCCCCGCCGAGTAGTGCCGGTGCACGGCGAAGACCAGCGCCGCGAGCCCCGCGAGGGCGGCGACCAGTGCCAGTGCTACGAGTCCACGCACCAAGACGCTGGCCGTCTCCCGCACGCCGGCCTCCGCCGTTCGGGGATAGGACACGTCGAAGGGAGGAAGCTCCTCGGCGTTCCCCAGGGCGGGGACCTCGGCCCGCATCTCGAGCAAGGCGGCATCGAAATCAGGGATGCTGCGCACGCCCCCGCGGAGCTGGACGAACATCATCGACCCGACGATGACCTCCCCGCCGTATGAGGCGTTGAAGGCCGGACCCGCGAAAACGGGAACGATGTCCGCCGAACCGGCGACCCGGACCACACCCGTGACACGAAGCTCAATCGACGGACCGTCGGGCTCGCCGAAGCCCTCGTCGAACTGGCGGAACTCCTCCGGCGTCAGGAACCGCAAAACCCCCCGGTTGCCGGGTCTGATCCCCGTCTGGCGCGAGAACTGCTCGGTGACCACGACCTCATCCGGGGCAGCATCGGAGTACATCCGGCCGGTGACGACCACGGGGGCGAAGAGGTCAGCGGGCCGGGGCGGGCCTGTGAGGACCCCGAGATGGTTGACCTCCGCTCCCTCCAGCCGCCCGACAGCCATGCCACCCACCCAGGCCCGGCGGACACTCTCCAACCCCGCGATACGGTCTGTCACTTCTTTCCCGGCATCATCCCGAGCCGTGTAGACCATCACGCGGGCATCGTCCACCCCCGTGGCGGCCTCGAGCCGGGAGTAGGCCGTCCCGGTCCGCCTCGCTGTCACACCGGTGGCCAGCACAACGCCGCCCACCAGGCCGGCGATGAGCCCGAGCGCGACCAGGGCGCGACGGCGGCGGCGTAGGTCGGCACGGGCGATCGTGCTGATCGCCGCCCACGGTACGTGGCTGTCAGGACCGGCCCAGGGCATTCCCACCGCTCCCGTCGTAGCCGTGCATCACGCTCTTGCAAAGTCTCCTTCAAGAAACGGGCCCCGGCGGGCGGCAACCTCGGCCACGGCCACAGAGAGGAGTCTGCGGATGGCTGGCAGTGTGGGCCGATAACACCGGCCGGCGGACCAGCTACACGGGTATCCCGGGGACAGCAGTGGCGACGAGCGCTTCCTGAGCACGACGCCGAGATGCGCAAGATCCTGCGGGTCGACCTGCTGATCATCGACGACTTCGTCCTCCAGCCGCTCGACGCGCCGACGCCACCGACGTCTACGAGCTGATCGTCGAGAGCCACCGAGCCGGGGCCACCGTCGTC
This sequence comes from Actinomycetota bacterium, assembly GCA_030862235.1. GTDB lineage: Bacteria > Actinomycetota > Acidimicrobiia > Acidimicrobiales > AC-14 > JALZEC01. The sequence goes on from JALZEC010000282.1 coordinate 1,639, forward strand.
ACCTCTAACCGAGAGCCCGTTGCGTGGCTCGGGCTCATGGCCGACGCCCTTCTCGCACAGTCAGCGACCGACCGCCTGAAGTCGGCGGCCTACGAGCTCGTCATCGAGGGGCAGTCCTACCGGCACCTCGCCGCCGCGAGTGCCACGAAGGTCCTCGTGCGGACAGACCTGGGGTGCCACAACAACGTCTGCCCAGCACGGCGTCGGCGCAGCACATCGCAGGTAGGAGCGCGGCAGCGTGTGATCCCGAAGTCTCTGTCGATCTCGGCGGCGGCGATGTCGACAGCCGCATCGGCAGGGAAGATCCGCCACGGTGCTTGTGCCAACGCTGATCCTCGTCTCGATCCGCCCGAGTGTCTTGAGTCGACCGAAGTCGGCGGGGCAGCCACCGGCGCCGACCATCACCGCGTCACCGTTCCCATGCGGGCCCAGCGGCGGTCATCCGGGACTGACGCTCAGGCGGCCGCGGTGAGGACGATCGGCTCTCCGGCCGTGACCACGACGGTGTGCTCGAACTGGGCAGCGACGGCGCCGTCGACGGTGCGCAGCGTCCACCCGTCGGAGTCCTTGACGATCGCGGGCGCGCCGGCGGTGAGGAACGGCTCGATGGCGAGCACCAGGCCCTCGTGGAGGACCGTGCGGTCCCGGGGCACCTCCACGTTCCACACCATCGGCGGCTCGTGGATGCCTCGGCCGACGCCGTGCCCGGCCAGATCGGCGATGACCGAGAACCCGGCCTTGCGGGCCCGGCGCTCGACCGCCCGCCCGATGTGCCGCATGGGGCGGCCGGCGCGCGCATGGCGTCCCGCTGGGCGGCAACGGTCGCTTCGAGCAG
>JALZEC010000318.1 GCA_030862235.1 Actinomycetota bacterium
GGTCGGCGTATGGATCGGCCCCAGCGGCTCCCGGGCCCAGGGAGGGGCGGTCCGGCTGGTACAGGCGGCGGCCACCACGGGCATGGCGACCAAGACCCGGGTGGGCCGATTCAGCGGGGAGTGCGCGTTGTGCCCCGCCGGCGATCCCCTCCTCACCGCTGCGTCGCTGTCCGCCGACCAGGCAGTAGGCCGAGGGGCGGTCGGTGGCATCGCGCCCACTCTGGGTGACTTCATCGTCCAGCAGGACGGCAAGCAGCTGGGGGCGCGGCAGTTGGAGACGGCCCGCGTCGTCACCCGAGACGGCTCACCTCGGCGGGAGCCGATCGTCCAGGTCCGGTTCGCCAAGCTCACCCTCGCCGAACGGCTCCTGCACGCCACCACCAGCCCCCAGCTGGCCTACCTGCTCCTCGTCCTGGGCCTGCTGCTGATGGTGTTCGAGTTCTACTCGGTGGGCATCGGGATCGCCGGTCTCACCGGGGCCGGGTCGCTGGTGCTGGCGTCGTACGGCCTGGCCGCCCTCGGGGCCCGGCCGCTCGCCCTGGCGTTGATCGCCGTGGCCGTCTTCGGGTTCGCGGTGGACGTCCAGGCGGGCGCGCCCCGGGCGTGGACGGTCATCGCGACGGTGGCCCTCCTGTTCGGGTCGTGGCTCCTGTTCCCCGGCGACCGGCGCGTGGGCTGGCCGGGCATTGTCCTCATCCTGCTGGGGACGATCCTGTTCATGGTCCGGGGGATGGCGTCCATGGTCCGGGCCCGGTTCTCCACGGCGACGATCGGCCGCGAATCGATGATCGGCGAGGCGGCCGAGGCGACAACCCTCATCAACCCGGAAGGGATGGTCCGGCTGCGCGGTGCGCTCTGGCGTGCTCGCGTCAACCGGGCCACGCCTATTGCCGCCGGAGACCCGGTCCGGGTGGTCGCCATCGACGGCCTGGTCCTCGAAGTCGAGCCCCAACCCGTTGCCAAGGAGGGGGCTGGTTCGGGGCCGGATTGAAGCGGTAGTGGAGACGATCACGCTTCCCACCTGCGGAGATGTCGAAATCTGACCCTTGTCGAAGCCGTGATAGAGGGGTAACTTCGATCGACCGACCGTAGGGGGTCAGTTGAGAAGCCAAAGGGCTGAGGAGCTGTGGCAGGACCGGGCGGCCTGTAGGGGTCCCCAGGCCGCAGTCTTCTTTCCGCCGTCACATCTCGAGCGCAAAGAAGAGCGGGACGTTCGTGAGCGTCGGGCCAAAGCCATCTGCGCCATCTGCCCGGTGCGCCGGCCGTGTCTCGACTATGCGCTTCGCATCCGCGAGCCGCACGGCATCTGGGGCGGGCTCAACGAGGTCGAGCGCAAGCAGCTGATCGCGTCGCGGGTCAGCTAGGCCCAGCGCGAGGCGGCGGCCGCCGGGTCAGGCGGCTGGGAGGCGAGGTCCTGCGATACGGAGGTCTCCTCGCCGGCGCGTCACGCCGTCGGCGTCCAGGCGGTTGAGCAGGGGCAAGGCGTACTTGCGGGTGGTATTGAGCGCCTCGCGCACCTGGGCGACGGTCACGCCTTCGGGGTGGGAGGCCAGGAGGCGGGCGACCTGGCGGGCCGCTTCCTCGACGGCGGACGGGGCGAACCAGCAGCCGTCCTGTTCGACGATGAGTCCCCGGCGCACCAGCTCGTGGAGCTCAGGACGGCTGACGCCGGTCGGCTCGGGCGGGGCGAAGGGGTTGGCGGCCAGGGCGGCCACGTACGGGTGGTCGGCCAGGGGGTCCCCGGCGTCCGCCTGACGAATCCGTCCCGCCTCCACCACGACGCCCTCCAGCAGGGGGAGCAGCGCCCGCTGCCGGTCGTCGAGGGTCGCCTGGTCGAGGCCGAGGGGCCCAGCCGCCTCCACTGCCTTCTGCAGCCCGGCCAGGGTCACCGCCTTGGCCTGCTCGGACACCACCCAACGCCCGACGGTGGGCGGGCGCCGCTCGCCGGTCAGCCGCTCCAGCTCATCGGCGGCGACCCACCCCCGCTCGGCGATCACCCGGTCGACGGACAGCGTCGGGCGGGCTCGGGCGGCAGGCAGCACGGGGGCCACGTCGAGGACCATGCCACCGCCGACCGTCTCGTCCCGGCCGCTCTCCCGCAGGACGAAGCGGTCTCCCGGCAGCAGGGGGAGGGGGACGGGCACATGCAGGCGGATCAGCCCCTCCTCGCCGGGCAGGATCGCCTCCTGGCCCAGTACCCGCAGTCGGATGGGGTGCTCGCCCGACCCGAAGTACGCCTGGTAGGCGCCCCGCTGGCTCACCTCGTGGTCGAGGGCGCCCAGCACCCGGAGCGAGGCGTCAACCGTCCGGGTCGGCTGCCACTGGCCGGGACGGACGATGGCGTCTCCCCGGGCGAGCTCGTCGTGGCCGACCCCCGACAGGTTGACCGCCACGCGGCTCCCGGGCGGAACCGTCGTGTGTGCCCGCTGCAGGGACTGGAGAGCCCGCACGCGAGCCCGGCGCCCCAGCGGCACGACGACGACCTCGTCGTCCACCGCGAGGGTGCCGCCGGTGAGGGTGCCTGTCACCACCGTCCCCGACCCTTTGGCCGCGAAGACCCGGTCGATCCACAGCCGAGGCCGTCCCCGATCGCCGGCAGGCCCGGCCGCGCCCACGAGGGCGTCCAGCCGCTCCCGCAGGTGGTCGAGCCCGACGCCGGCCACCACGTCGACTTCGACCACCTCGGCCTGCTCCAGAAACGTGCCTGCTACCGCGTCGGCGATCATCAGCCGGCCCAGCTCCCGGGTCTCCTCGTCCACCAGGCCGACCTTGGTCAGTGCGACCAGGCCGTGGCGGACGTCGAGCAGCTCCAGGATGCGCAGGTGCTCCTCGGACTGCGGCTTCCACCCCTCGGTGGCAGCGACCACGAACAGGCACGTGTCCACCGCGCCGACCCCGGCCAGCATGTTCTTGATGAAGCGGACGTGACCGGGCACGTCCACGAAGGCGACCTGGCGGCCAGAGGGCAAGGTCGTCCAGGCGAAGCCGAGGTCGATGGTGAGGCCGCGCGCCTTCTCCTCGGCGAAGCGGTCGGGGTCCATGCCGGTGAGCGCCAGGACCAGGGTGGACTTGCCGTGGTCGACATGGCCAGCGGTGGCCACCACGTGCATCAGCTCGGTTGCCGGGTGGCCGTGCTCGGCGTTCGGGCCACGCAGGCCGTCCTGCGGCCCGCTCATGGAAGCGAGGCGAGGGCTTTGGCCAGCAACTGGTCGTCGGCCGGGTCGACCGTCCGCAAGTCGCAGACGGTCGCCCCTTCGTGCACGCGGGCCACGATGGGCGGGTCGTGGCGGCGGAGCTGGTCGGTGTGGTCCCCGTCGACGGCCACGCCGGCCGACGGCACCTCATGGCCGGGTACGGAACCGCCTCCGGCGACGGCGGTGGTGTCGACCGGCCGGCCCACGCCGAGCGCGGCTGCCCGCTCCCGCAGGGTCTCGGGGGAGATCGACGCCATCCGCCAGAAGGGGATGGCCTGCCCGTCCCGGCGGAGGTAGGCCAT
>JALZEC010000303.1 GCA_030862235.1 Actinomycetota bacterium
GTCGCCGACGACGAGGACGTTGCACGCCAGCCGATAAGCCTCGTCTCGCTCCACCTCGATGACGGGCCGATCACCAAGGACGGCTTGCCAGCGGGGGTGGGCGAGGTCAGGCTCGGCCAACCCGGGACGGTAGACAAGCCACGCGCGGCCGCCCAGATCGGCGAAGACCAGATCGAGATGGACGAACGCGGGGTCGGCCAACGGGATCCCGACGCACTCGGCCCCACCTCGGCGCAGGAGCGTCGCCAAATGGTGGGCGCCGCTGCGATCGCTGCCCGCCTTGAGCCCGACAAGCCATCGCCCGTCGGAGCAGCGCAGAACGTTCCCACCGTCGAGGCGATGGGACGGCGGAAGATAGTTGGGAGCAAGCCCCTTCTCTGTGAACCAGCGGGCGACGATCGCCGGCTCGCTGGTGCTTCGAGGCCCGTCGTTGAGCAGGACCAGCACCTCGCCGTTGGGAAGCACCAGCGACGCGTCGCGCGTATAGGTCATCGCCGATGCCGCGACCTCTGGCGGAAGAACCTCGAGTCTCGCTCCCGTGTTCTCGATCGTCCGGCACATGTTCTCCCACTGGCGCATCGCGACTCGCCGGTCGAGCGCCTCGTGCCACGACATCCAGGGGTTGAGCAGGAAATGGGGGTCGAGGTAGGAGGGTGGCGAGACAAGGTAGCTGCAGGGCTGGGAGATCACGGCGGGTACCAGCCAAGCGCAGTGACGCGGCCGCAGGCAAGGGCCTTCTCATCCGCCTGGGCTCGCACGGATGACGAGAGCCACCGGAGTGGTGACGTAGTCCTTGAGCCAGATCGCCAGGTGCGGCTGGTAGACGTACGGAGGGACGTCGACGTACTCATCGAGGACCCCGCCACCCCGCTCGAGCGCGAGCGCGGCAACCTGGTGACCGGCAGCCTCGAGCTCGGCCGCCAAAGCCTCGAGATCCCGCCGCCGATAGAGGACAGTCGGACCGGACGTGATGGTGCCCTCGTCCGAGCCGAGGTTGAACTCAGTCGTGTGCACGGCGATTCCACCGGGCACGAGGGTGCGCATCGACTGCCGCACGAACTCCACCCCGGCCTCAAGGGAACCGAGGTGCTCCAGCGCGCAGGCGGACCAGCAGAAGTCGAAGCCGGAGAGGTCAGGTGGCAACGAACGCATGTCGACCGACCGGGCGGTGACCAGCTCGCGGAACTGGTCCGGCGGGCACAACTCAGGGCGTAGGAGGTCCTCGAGCCCGCCGTGCTGGTGGGCGGCGGACCACATCTTCGCCTCCTGGGTCGAGGGCGGCAGATCGGTCGCGACAATCTGGCAGCCCCGGGCGGCAAACAAGGAAACCAACGGCTCTCTCCCCACGCCGAACCCGACGCCCCTGCGACCAGGCAAGAGCATGCCCGAGGAGTCGAGGACGTGAAGGATGTAGGCACGCTCCCAGAGCTTCCGGTTGACCGCGGGGCGGTGTCCCAAGGCTTCGCAGGAGACGGCAAACCAGGGCTCGGAAAGCTGCTCCTGGGTGCAGACTTTCGATCGGATCCCGGGAGGGAAGCGAGCGTCGGGAACCTCGGCGGTGGGTGAGCTGTCGATGCCGGCGGCCCGCTCCAGGTCGGCCATCCGACGAGCGAGCATTGCCTGGTTGCGCTTGAGCTGGACGAGGCCGCGAAAGACGTCACGGCGGCTGCGGAGGACACGACGCGCCGGCGCGGGCAGGCGCTGGAACACCATCCGTCCGCTGCGGGCAGCTCGCTCTCCGAACGTCATTCCTACCGCTCTCCCAGCCGCGGGGGCGGGAAGTACGTCCCGGAAGCCGGGCCGGTAACCGTGTCCACAGGCACGATCTGCTTGCCGAAGGGTGCCAGGGCGAGGCCTGCCATCTTGATGCTGGCCAGGCCCAGGGGGATCCCGATCACCGTGAGACACAGAAGCAGGCCGGCGATCAGATGGCCCAGAGCCAGCCAGAAGCCGCCAAAGAGAAGCCAGATCAGGTTGCCGAGGCAGCTGAGGGCGGGATCCTGGCCGGGTCGGTGTACAACCATCCGCCCAAAGGGCCACAGGGCGTAGCCGGCGAGCTTGAAGGCCTGGATGCCGAACGGAATGGTGATGATGAGGATGCAGTTGACGACGCCAGCGACGACGTAGCCCACGGCGAGCCAGGCGCCAGCCAGGATCAGCCAGAGGATGTTGCCTACGGTCTTCACGCCGACCAGCATGACCGGGTGGACGGCGACCGGTGAAGCCCCTCGAACGCCTCGCCACCGGCGTGGGCCTCCAGCTCCTCCGAGTCCACCAGGCGGTCTACGAGGCCACCGATGGGCGGGTGGGGCACCGCACCCTCGGCGTCCCGTGCCTCCTCCTCCGCACAACCGGAAGGCGGACGGGGAAGACGCGCACCTCGGCGCTGGTCTATGCCCGAGCCGGCGAGGACTACCTCGTGGTCGGCTCTCTCGGTGGCCTCGATCGCGCCCCCGGCTGGCTTCACAACCTCCGGGCTCGGCCTCAGGTCGGCGTGCAGGTGGGTCGAGACCGCTTCCCCGCCGTGGCCACCGTGGTGAACCGGGGCGACCCGGACTACGAGCGGCTGTGGCGGCTGGTCAACGAGAACAACGGGGGTCGTTACGACCGGTACCAGGCCAAGACGACCCGTCCCATTCCTGTCGTCAGGCTCACTCCCGCCAACCGAGAACGGGACGAGGGGGGCGACCGACGGCCACCGGGTTGAGCGTT
>JALZEC010000338.1 GCA_030862235.1 Actinomycetota bacterium
GACTCGGTGCGCTGCTACCTGGCGAATGAGGAGCAGATCACCATCGCCAGCATCCTGCGGGAGTTCTCGGACGAGTTCGCCGAGCACCTGGAGGGACGGTGTCGGGTACCGGTACCCCGCCCCATCACGGTGCCCAAGATCGTCGACATCGTCGATGGGGTCGTGGTCTACGACGAGAAGCAGGCTCGCAAGGAGCCCGACTGGACCTACGCCGAGGCCTGAGCCGGCTGTCCGGCGGCGGGCTGAACGGGGTCCACAGCCGTAGCCGCCTCACCGACCAACCCCAGGTTGGCGTAGATCTCGCGGGTCGCGGTCGACCGGTTGAGGGTGTAGAAGTGCAGGCCTGGCGCCCCGGCGTCGAGCAGCTGCTGGCACAGCTCGGTGGCCATGTCCACGCCCATGCGCCGGACCGCCTCGGGGTCGTCGGCCACGGTCTCCAGCCTTGACACGACCTCCGGCGGGACGTCGCAGCCCGACAGCTGAGCCATGCGCCGGACCGACTTGAGGTTGGTGATGGGCATGATTCCGGGCAGGACCGGCTTGTTGATGCCGCGGTGGGCCACGTCCTCCATCAGCCCCGTGTAGTCGCTCAAGCGGAAGAAGAACTGCGTGATGGCGAAGTCGGCGAGCTCCAGCTTGGCGGCGAGGTGGTCGCGGTCGAAGGTGCGGTCGCCGTGGGAGTTGGGGTGGAGCTCGGGATGGGCGGCCACCCCGATGGAGAACCCCCCAATGGCCCGAGCGAGCTCCACCAGCTCAATGGCGTGCTTGAGTTCGCCCGATCCCACCTCGTCGTCGGGCGGGGGGTCGCCGCCGAGGGCCAGCACGTTCTCCACGCCCGCCTTGCGGAAGTCGACGAGGATCTCGGCCAGCTCGAGCCGGGTGTGGACCACGCACGTCAGGTGGGCCATGGGGGTCAGGTTGGTCGTCTTCAGCATGCCGACAACCAGGTCGTAGGTGCGCTGCCGGGAGGACCGGCCGCCGCGGTAGGTGACCGAGACGAACGACGGCTCCAGCGGCTCCAGCTCCCGCAAGGCGCGCACGAGCGTGGCCTGCTCGGCGTCGTTCTTGGGTGGGAAGAACTCGAAGGAGAAGGTCCGGCCCTGCATCAGCAGGTCGGCGATGTGCGCCATGGGTGCGAAAGCCTATCGGCCGGCTCTCACCGCGGCGTCGACGGCGTTGCGCAGCAGCATGACCACCGTGGTCGGGCCCACGCCGCCGATCCTGGGGGTCACCCAGCCGGCGACCTCCCCGACCGCCTCGTCAACGTCGCTCAGGGCCCGCTTCCCCTGGTACGACTGGCCCCCACCCACCACCGCCGCACCCGGCTTCACCATCTCGGGCTGGATGATCCCCGGGACTCCCGCCGCACCGACCAGGATGTCCGCCTGCCGCGTGTACTGGCCCATGTCGGCGACGCCGGTGTGGACGACCGTGACCGCGGCGTTGGCGTTCGGCTCCTTGAGGGACAGGAGCATCGACAGCGGGCGGCCCAGGGTCAACCCCCGGCCCACGATGACCACGTGGCGACCGGAGATGGGCACCCCGTAGTGGACGAGGAGGGCCTGGATGCCCGCCGGCGTGCACGGGCGGGGCGCGTCGGCCCCGAGGGCGAGCAGGCCGAGGTTGATGGGGTGGAGCCCATCGGCGTCCTTGGCCGGGTCCATCGCGCCGAGGGCCTGGTGGTAGTCGAAGTGGGACGGGACGGGATACTGGATCAGGTAGGCGTGGACCGCCGGATCGGCGTTGAACCGCTCCACCGCCGCCATCAGATCGGCCTGGGTGCCGGACGACGGGATATGGATGTGGGGTGCGGCCATGCCTACCCGCTGGCACGCCTGCTGCTTCATCCCCACGTAGCGCGCGCTGGCCTCGTCGTCGCCCACCAGGATCGTCCCCAGGCCTACCGTGACCCCTTCGGCCGCCAGCTTGGCCACCTGCTCGGCGACCTCGGCCGTGACCGCCTCCACCACCGGCGCCCCGGCCATCAGGATCGCCGCCATCAGTGCCGGAACTGCCGTTCGCCGGTGAAGACCAGGGCGATGCCGTGCTCGTCAGCGGCGGCGATGACCTCGGCGTCGCGCATGCTGCCCCCTGGCTCGATGACAGCGGCGACGCCGGCCGAGGCCACCATGTCCAGACCGTCCCGGAAGGGGAAGAAGGCGTCACTCCCGCACGCCCCACCCTTGGCGCGCCCGGCCGCCTTCTTGACCGCGATCTCGCCCGGGTCGACCCGGTTCTGCTGGCCGGCCCCGATGCCGACCGCCATCCCTCCGGCGGCCAGCACGATGGCGTTGGACTTCACGTGGGCGCACACCCTCCAGGCCAGCTCGATGTCGGCCCACTGCTCGGCCGTCGGCTGCACCTGGCTGACCACACGCCACTCGCCCCGGCCCGTGCCGAACCGGTACGGCTCCTGGACGAGCCAGCCGTCCCCCACCTGCCGCAGGTGCCGCTTCTCGGGCACGGGGGTGGGGGCTTCGAGCACCCGCGTGTTCTTGCGTTTGGCGGCGAAGCGCTCCAGCGCCCCTGCCGACCAGCCGGGAGCGATCACCACGTCGGCCTTGGGATTGGCCACCATCTCCTCGGCCAGGTCGTCGTCCACCGGCCGGTTCAGGGCCACGATCCCTCCGAAGGCGGACATCGGGTCGCAGTCGAACGCCCGCTCGTAGGCAGCGGCGATGTCGTCGGCGACGGCGACCCCGCAGGGATTGGCGTGCTTGATGATGGCCGCCGCTGCGCGACCCCCGAGGTCGTGGGCCAGCCGCCAGGCAGCGTCGGCGTCGAGCAGGTTCAGGTACGACAGGGCCATGCCACCGTGCTGGCGGACGTGGTCCCACCAGTCGGGCCTTCCCACCTGGCGGTAGCGCGCCGCCTGCTGATGCGGATTCTCGCCGTAGCGCAGCTCGCCTGCCCGCTCCAGGGCGAGATGGATCGTGGAGGGTAGGGACTCGCCCGGTGGATCGAACCAGGTGGCGATAGCCGCGTCGTAGGCCGCCGTGTGGGCGAACGCCGCCCGAGCCAGCCGCCGACGGGTCTCAGCGGAGAGGGCGCCCGAGGTTCGCAGCTCGTCCAGCACGATGACGTAGTCGCCGGGAGAGACCACGACGGCGACCGATTCGTGGTTCTTGGCCGCCGCCCGGACCATGGTCGGACCGCCGATGTCGATGGTCTCAATGGAGGGGGAGGCGACGAACGGGTA
>JALZEC010000342.1 GCA_030862235.1 Actinomycetota bacterium
CGAGAAGGGGCACCTGGTCGAGACCGACCGTTCCGGGCTGGTCGCCGGCTACGTGGGGCAGACGGCCCTCAAGGTGAAGCAGGTGTTCGAGAGCGCACTTCAGGGCATTCTGCTCATCGACGAGGCCCATGCGCTGGCCCGGGGCCAGGAGCACGACTTCGGGCACGAGGCGATCGACATGATCGTCAAGCTGATGGAGGACCACCGGGACGAGGTCGTGCTCATCGTTGCCGGGTACCCGGACGAGATGGCCGACTTCCTCGACGCCAACCCCGGGCTCCGCTCGCGCTTTCCCAAGACCATCTTCTTCGACGATTACACCAATGCCGAGCTGCTGCGGATCTTCGACGGCATGTGCAAGAAGGCGCACTACAAGCCCACGGACGGGGCGAGAGGCCGGGTCTTCGCCTTCCTCGCGGCCCAGCCCCGGGACCGAGGGTTCGGCAACGCCCGGCTCGTCCGAAACCTGTTCGAGGCGGCGGTGGCGAGGCAGGCGACGAGGGTGGTGGAGCTGTCTGGGCTGACCGACGAGCAGCTGGTGACGCTGGAGGCGGAGGACATCCCTGGTCCCCAGCAGCCGGTGCTGGCCGAATGAACACTCGTTCCAACACCCCCCCACCAAAGGGGGGTCGGGGGCTTGCGTTTCGTAACCCTAAAGTGAAGGTGAATGGGCGCGGGAAGCCCTGAATGGGCGGGTTCGTGGGCCGTTGGTCCCGGGGCTGCGATTTGGGTTGAACTATCTGTTGGAAACCCCGTTTGACCTGCACAATCAAAGAGCGGTTGAAATGTGCGGGTGCCCAGGCAATGCTATGCTTCTTCCCCTCCGCGCTGCTAGACATTTGGGTTGTATCTCCTGAAGGCGGGGGCACTCTGCAGATGAAGGCATGCGCCGATGACGCGGGTGCCAACGGAGAAGTGGGCGGATTCGTCGAAACCGGGCGGGTCCTCACCCGGGCTGGGCCTTCTTCCATCATGATGAAAAGAGGCGGTCATGCAGTTTGGCGGGCTTAGGCGCTCGCACCGGAACCGGAGCATCACGCTCACCGGGGCGATCACTGCCGCAATCCTCATCGTTCTCGCTGCCGGGGCGGCATCGGCGCAGACCGACACCGGACCCACCGGACCGACTGGCGCCACCGGCGAGAGCCGGGCCTCGGCGCGGGCCGGGTCCCGGGCCAACACGGGAGCAGCGTCGTCCGCTGTCTCGGAGTCGGGGGCCACGGGCGAGGCGATCAACGACGTCGAGGCGGTGGCCGTCGGGGGCGAAGGCGGTGCCGGCGGCGCGGTCGTAGGTACGGCCGGTGGGGGTGGCATCGGGATCAACATCGTCACCGACGGCGCCAGTAGCGCCACCGGCGGCGCGTCGGTGAGCACGGGTGCGGCCAGCGGCGGCGCCGGCGGCGCGTCCGACCTCACGATCGACCCGGCCGCCCGGTCGGGGGCGAGCGGCGACACGTCGTCGCAGTCCAGCTCCACCAACACAGGCGACACCGGCGACGCCACGTCGTCCGCCGTGGCCCGGCCCACCGCCACCTCCGGCTCCTCGGGAAGCTCGGGCTCGACCGGCGACGTCTCCAGCAACCCGTTCGCGCTGAACACCGCCATCCTCGGCACGGCCATCGCCGTCGGCGGCGGGGCGACCAGTGGAGGCGTCGGCACTGGGGCTGACGTTTCCAACACATCCGATTCCAACACTCCGGGCTCCAACACTCCGCTCCTGCCCCCCAACCCCTTCGACCTCAACAACGGGCTTCTGTCGATCGCGCCGGTGTCCGGCACGAGAGGGTCGCTGTCCGGCAGCGGCACCCAGCCCGCGGCCAGCCCGCTGAGCGGCGCCGGCGAGGCGTCCGGGCTCGCCGGCCAGCAGCAACCGAGCGTCATCTCCGGCCGGAGTGGATCGTCCGGCAGCACCGGGCCCGCCATCGCCATCGCCGAGTCCACCTCGCTGGCGAACACGGGGGCCAACACGGAGGCGGTGTCGACCTCGGGCGAGACGGGCGACGCGGTGAACCTTATTACTGCGGTCGGCGTGGGCGGCTCGGGCGGCGCCGGTGGCGTGGCCATCCCCGTCGCCGGCCCCGGCGGGTCGGTCGTGAACGTGGCCCCGGCGGCTCCCGGCGCCACCGGCGCTCCGGGTGGCGCGGTTGTCGGC
>JALZEC010000348.1 GCA_030862235.1 Actinomycetota bacterium
TTGTCGGCCAGCGTCTCGATCGGCGTGACCGGGCGGGGAGCCCGCATCCAGCCCGCCTGGGCGGCGTAGTCGGTCGTGGCCAGCAGGGGGTCGCCGCTTCCGATCAGCCACAGGTCGCCGACCGCCCCGTCGCGCGGCGCCTCGGTGGCCTTGGCCGGCGTCGTGTAGCGGGCGTCGGGACCGAGCTTGGTGAGGGCGACGGCTCCGGTGAGGACCTTGACGGTGGAGGCGGGGATGAGGGGCCTGTCGGCCAGGCGCTCATAGATCGGGCGGCCGTCGGGGTCGCGCACGGCCAGGCAGGTGTTGTCCCGGGCGGCGCCGAAGCCGGGGTCGGAAAGGAGCGCCTCCAGCTGGGCCCGCAGCCGGCTGCCGGCCACGGTCCGGGCGACGGCGGCCGGCGTCCGGCGCAGGCTGAACACGGGGGTGGACGGGCTGGCGGTGGTCGTGGGCGCGGGGTGGTCGGCGAGCTGTGGGGCGACGGCGATGGCGCCGCTGGCCAGGGCGAGCACGGCGAAGAGCCCGGCGAGCGATCGGCGCCTCATCGACGGCACACAATAGGGACGGCATGGCCGGGTACTCGGGGACGCCGCTGCCCAAGAAGCTGGGCATCAAGCAGGGGTCGCGGGTGGCGCTGGTGTCGGCGCCGGAAGGGTTCGAAGCCGAGCTGGAGCCGCTCCCGGAGGGCGCGGAGCTGACACGGCGGCTCGACGGAGACGGGCTGGACGTCGTCCTGCTCTTCGTGACGGAGCGGGACGACCTCGAGCAGCGGTTCCTGCCGGTGGCCCGTCAGATCCACGCGGCCGGAGGGCTGTGGGTGGCCTGGCCCAAGAAGTCGGCCAAGGTGCCGACCGACGTCGACCAGTCGGTCGTGATGGAGATCGGGTTGGCCACGGGTTTGGTCGACAACAAGGTGTGCGCCGTGACCGACGTCTGGTCGGGACTGCGCTTCGTGGTCCGCCTGACCGACCGGGCCGACTGGCCGCCCGCCGCCGACTGACCCGACTGAGCCGACTGCGCCGACTGAAGGGACTAGTTGGTCCCGTCGTACTCGGGGTCGAGGGCGGCGCGGAACAGCGACCGCACGTGCTGGAGCCGGGCCTCGAGCAGGTCCGGGGCCAGAGGGTCGCGGCCCATCAGGGACTCCAGGAAGTGGAGGTCGCTGAAGGAGCTGAGGATGGCGCCGTAGCAGGTCAGGAAGAGCTGCTCGGGGTCGTAGCGGCGGAGCCGTCCCGCCTCCATCTCCCGCCCGAAGAAGGCCACCGCCCGGGCGAACAAGGGGCGCAGCCCGGCGCCGAGCTCGGTGGCGAGGCGACTGGCGTCCTCGAGCGCCTCGCGGCGCACCAGGCGCACGAACTCGGGGTGCTTGCCGAAGAACTGGAAGCCGGCGGTAAGGATGCGGTCCACCTCGCGCCACCCCTCACGCGAGCCCTCGCTGACCTCCTCGATCCGCTCGTACCAGTCAGCCAGTGCCCGCTCGAACACCTCCCGGTACAGGGCCTGCTTGGACGGGAAGTGGTGCAGGAGGCTGGGGCGGCGGATGCCGACGGCGGCGGCGATGTCGTTGAGCGACGTGCCGTCGTAGCCGTGTTCGGCAAAGCACTTCAGGGCTTCGGTGAGGATGAGGTCCCGAGTGCCCTGACCTGGAGCTTTGGTCCGGGTGACGGCCATGAAGAGCCCGACCCTACACCCACCTCCCTATTGCCCCCTACCGACCAGTAGGTAGTACGGTACGGAGATGCTGCGCTCCCTTCCGGCCACCCTGGTCGTCGCCGCCCTGGTCACCCAGGCCGCCATCTTCACCACCACCATCTACCTGCACCGTGTGCTGGCCCACCACGCGGTGACCTTCCGTCCTGGCGTGAGGATGGCCTTCCGCGTGATCACCTGGATCACGACCGGGCTCAGGCCGCGGGAGTGGGTGGCCGTGCATCGGCTCCACCACGCCTACACGGACCAGAAGGAGGACCCGCATTCACCCCTGATGCTGGGCTTCGCCAAGGTCCAGTTCGCCAACGCCTATCTGTACCGGATAACCGCCCGCAACCGCGCCGTGGTGGCCAAGTACGCCAAGGACCTGAAGCCCGACCGCTGGGACCGCGCCCTGTTCGACCGGGCCTTTCTGGGGCTGGGCATCGGCATCACCGCCCTCATCCTGCTGCTGGGGGTCTGGGGCGGCCTCCTGGCTGCGGTGGTCCACACCGTGTCCTACCTGCTGCTCAGCGGAGCGGTGAACGCCGTCGGGCACATGTGGGGCAAGCGCCCGTTTGCCAACTCGGCCACCAACTCCCAGTGGCTGGCGTGGCTGACCGCCGGCGAGGGGCTGCACAACAACCACCACGAGCTGCCCACCGCCGGGCGGTTGGCGTTCGGTCGCGGCGAGATCGACCCGGGGTGGTGGGTCATCCGCGGCTTGGAGCGCGTGGGTTGGGCGACCATCCGCCTCCAACCGGAGGCGGTCCGGGCCAAGATCGCGGCTTAGTAATGAGGGGTGCGCCGGCGTGAGCCGGCGACCCCTCAACCGACGAGCTTGCGGGCGGCCTCGCTGATCGCCTCGGCGTCGATCCCGGCGGCGGACAGCAGCTCGGCCGGCTTGCCCGAGCTGGGCATCCCGGCCACGCCCAGGCAGCTCACGTGGGTGGGGAAGTCGGTGTCGGCCAGAGCTTCCAGCACGGCGTCGCCCAAACCACCCTCGGGCCAGTGGTCCTCGGCCACGACGACCCGCCCCTCGCAGTCGCGGGCCGCCTCACGAATGGTGGCGGCGTCGAGCGGCTTGACCGAGTAGGCGTCGATGACGCGGGCGTTGATGCCGTCGGAGGCGAGGGCCTCGGCCGCCTTGACCGCCTCGTGGAGCGTGATGCCGGCGCCGATGAGGGCCACCTTGTCCTCGTCTGAGCGGCGGACGACCTTGGAGCCGCCGATGCGGAAGTCCTCACCCGACTCGTAGATCGTCGGCGTCGCACCGCGCGTTGTGCGCATGTAGGCGATGCAGCCGTCGGTACGGGAGTTTGTGGTGGCGGAGTCGGCCATCTGGGCGACCAGGGCGGCGGCCGACGTGGCGTCGCTCGGGTAGAGGACGACCGAGGAGTGCACCGCCCGGAAGGCGGCGAGGTCCTCCAGGCCCATCTGCGAGGGACCGTCCTCCCCGATGGAGACGCCGGCGTGGGAGCCGACCAGGCAGATCCGGGCCCGCGACACGGCGGCCATCCGGATGAAGTCGTAGGCCCGGGTGAAGAAGGCGGCGAAGGTCGAGGCGTATGGCAGCCAACCCCGGACCTGCATGCCCACGGCCGTGGCGATCATCTGGTTCTCGGCGATGTAGCACTCGACGTAGCGGTCGGGATGGGCCTCGCGGAAGATCTCCGAGTAGGTCGAGTTGGAGACCTCGCCGTCGAGGGCCACGAGCTCGGGCCGGGCCCCGCCCAGCGCGGCCAGGGCCTCGCCGTAGGCCTTGCGGGTGGCCACCTCCTCGCCCAGCTCGTAGGTGGGCAGCTCGGCGGAGCCGTTGGACGACCGGTTCAGCGCCTTCTTGGGCGAGCCTTCCGGCTTCTGAACGGTCACCGAGATGTCGCGGTCGCCGCCCAGCTCTTCGATCGCTTCCTCCCAGTCGGGCACGGCCTTGCCGTGCTTGCCCTCCTCGTCCTCCACCGCCTTGACGCCGCGACCCTTCCTGGTCTTGGCCAGGATGACCGTGGGCTTGTCGGTGTTGCTCTTCGCCTCTTCGTAGGCGGCGTCGACGGCGTTGACGTCGTGACCGTCCTCCACCTCGATCACATGCCAGTCGAACGCCTCGAAGCGCCGGCGGTAGGCGGCGAGGTTCCACTCGAGACGAGTGGGGACGGACTGGCCCAGGCGGTTGATGTCGATGATGGCGCAGAGCTTGTCGAGGCCCCAGTAGGACGCAGCCTCGGCCGCCTCCCACATGGAGCCCTCTGCCATCTCCGAGTCACCGCACAGGACCCAGACCCGGCTGGGCGAGTCTTCGAAGCGGGGGGAGGCGGCAAGGGCGACCCCGACACCGATGGGGAGGCCTTGACCGAGGGAACCGGTGGCCACGTCCACCCATGGGAGGACGGGCGTGGGGTGGCCTTCGAGCGGGCTGCCGAAGCGGCGGTAGCTGTCCACGTCGTCAGCCGAGACCGCCCCCACCGCCCTGTAGATGGCGTAGAGGAGGGGCGAGGCATGGCCCTTGGAGAAGATCATGTGGTCGTTGGCCGGGTTGTCCGGCTCGGCGAAGTCGTACCGCAGGTGGTTGGCGATGAGGACGGCCATCAGCTCCGCGGCAGACATCGACGAGGTGGGGTGACCGGAGCTGGCCAGGCCGCTCATGCGCACGGCATCCACCCGAAGCTGCTGGGCCAGTTCCTCCCAGAACTGGGCGCCGTTCTTGCCGGTGTCGGTGTCGCTCATCGCATCTCCTCCAAGCCGTGATCACCCCCATCGTATTCGCCCGCCAAGGGGCGCACCCCAAGCCAGGGGGTCCGCCTGCCGGATCCTGCGTCCGGGGCAGGCTGGCCGGGTAGCGTCGGAGCATGGACATCCTCGCCGCCCTGTTCGTCGAGAACCTCGGTCAGCGGATGGCGCCCGGTCCCGCCGGCCGCATCGACCTCACCGGCGTGATGTTCTCCCTTGCCGCGCCCTCGCCTCCTCCGGTCACGATCTCCCCTCACCTCATCGTGATCGTGCGCTGCCGACCGGACGAGACGGGGATGGACACTCTGGAGACCGTGTTCCGGGACGCGTCAGGCCAGGAGGTCGCCCGCAACGTCCAGCCGGTGTCGGTGCAGCCGGGCAAGTTCGGCCGCCAGCTGGTGAAGGGGGAGCTGACGTACGAGGACTACGGGACGATCGAGGCCCACTGCAAGATGGCCAGCGGGCCGAGCGTGGTCGTCCCCCTGACCCTGCTGCCGCCGTCATGATGGGCTCCGCTGCCTTCGCCGCCGCCCTGTCCGAGCACCCCGACCTGGCGGAGGCGACGGCCGAGGTTCTCGGGCAGGTGCTGGAGCGGCTGGGCTCCGGCGAGGGGGGCGCGGGCGCGCTCGCGCCGCCGGACCTGGCGATGCTGTTCGTCACGCCGCCTCACGTCGGCGGGTTCGCCGACGCGGCACGCACCGTCCGCGAGGTGTTGAAGCCGGCGGTG
Organism: Actinomycetota bacterium; assembly: GCA_030862235.1. Taxonomy (GTDB): domain Bacteria; phylum Actinomycetota; class Acidimicrobiia; order Acidimicrobiales; family AC-14; genus JALZEC01. The sequence goes on from JALZEC010000348.1 coordinate 5,138, forward strand.
CTCGTCGGCTGCACCGCCGAGTCGGTGGTGGGCGGGTCGCGGGAGGTCGAGCGCACGCCTGGCGTGTCGCTCTGGGCGGGCCGGACGGGGCCGGTGGAGCCGTTCCATCTGGTGGCCACCTCGACGCCCGACGGGCCCATGTTCACCGGGTGGCCCGCCTTCCCGGCCGACGCCTCCGCCGTCTTGGTGCTGGGGGACGCCTTCTCGTTCCCGGCCGACGCCTTCCTGCGCCGGATGGATCTCGACCACCCCGGTTTGCCTGTGATCGGTGGCATGGCCGCCGCCGGCCGGGCCGACGGCGACAACCGGCTGGTGCTGAACGAGCGGGTGGTGCGGCACGGCGCGGTGGGCGTGGTGCTGGGACCGAGTGTGCGCGTGGCGACGGTGGTGTCGCAGGGGTGCCGTCCCATCGGCTCGCCCCTGGCCGTCACCCGCGCCGAGGGGAACGTGGTGTACGAGCTGGCGGGGCGTCCGGCCTTGGAACGGCTGGGCGAGGCGGCCGAGACCATGCCTGAGGAAGAGCGGGAGCTGCTCAACTCCGGCGTCCACCTGGGGCGGGTGATCGACGAGCACAAGGACGACTTCGGCCGCGGCGACTTCCTCGTCCGCAACGTGATGGGTGGTGACCCCAACTCGGGGGCCATCGCCGTGGGCGACCTCATCGAGGTGGGCGCCACCACGCAGTTCCAGGTGCGCGACGCGGCGTCGGCCGACGAGGATCTGCGGCAGCTGATCGCCGGGCAGTCGGCCGACGCCGCCCTGCTGTTCACCTGCAACGGGCGGGGGATGCGCCTGTTCCGGAAGCCGGACCATGACGCGACCGTGCTGGCCGAGAACCTGCCCGGTGCGCCCGTCGCCGGCATGTTCTGCGCCGGCGAGCTGGGCCCCGTCGGCCGCCGCAACTTCCTCCACGGGTTCACGGCCTCGGTCCTGCTGCTGTCACAGCCCGATGCTTGACTGAGCGAGGTCGCTCGCTCGAGCGATCCAGTGTCGAGTGGCCAGCGGGTCGCCTCAGCGCATACGACGCCTAAGCTTCCCGCGGCATGACCATCGAAAATCCGCTGGTCGAGCCGACCGCCGACCGGGTCGCTCCCCCGGCCGTGCTCGTGGTGTTCGGAGCATCGGGCGACCTCACCAGCCGGAAGCTCATGCCAGCTATCGAGCGGCTCGCCCTCCGCCGCCTCCTGCCCGGCGGGTTCTCGGTGGTGGGCGTGGCCCGCACCGAGATGGACGACGAGGACTTCCGCGAGCACATCCGGTCGGCAGTGGAGGCGAGTGGCGGTGGGGGCGACGAGGCCAAGCACGTGTGGGACGCCTTCACCGGGGGCGTGCGGTACGTGGCCGGCGACTACGCCTTCAACGAGACGTTCGACCAGCTTCGGGACATCCTCGAGGAGCTCGACCGGGAGCGGGGAACGTCGGGGAACCGGCTGTACTACCTGGCCACGCCCCCGGCGACGTTCCCGCTGATCGTGTCGAAGCTGGCCGAGGCGGGGCTCAACAAGCCCC
>JALZEC010000323.1 GCA_030862235.1 Actinomycetota bacterium
GGGAGGAGGGGCGGGGTGGCGCCCCCGGCACCGTCGGCGACACCATCCATGAACTCAACCAGCGCTTCGGTGGCGGTCCGGGTGGGAGTCCAGTCCAGCTCCTGCCGGGCGCGTGAGGCGTCGAGGAGCGGCGGCTCGAGGAGGAGGTCGACCCAGTCGGGTGACGTGGGTTGGAGGCGAAGCCGCCAGGTGGCGGCGACGCCGGCCCGCAGGAGCCACGCCGGCAGGAACTTGGTCCGGGTGCGCAGCACCGCAGCCATGGTCTCCGGGTCGAGCACGGGGTCGGCGGCGAGGTTGAACGCGCCGCGCACGTCCCGCACCAACGCCTGCCGGTAGGCCTGGCCGACGTCGAGCGAGTGAACCGCCTGCGTTCGCAAGCGGGCGATCGTGGGCACGCCAGGGACCTTGCCCGGCCGGGCCAACGAGCGGGGAAGCAGGGGCCCGCCATAGAGGCGGTGGGCTTGGGCGGCTGCCTCCCGCTTGAGGGCCAGAGCCGACCGGAAGCGCACGAGCCGCACTTCGGGGTGCGCCAGCGCGAAGGCGTCGAGGGCTCGTTCCAGGTACGCCTTCTGCCGGGAGTACCACGAGCGGGGGATGCCGTGGGTCGGCCAGGTCTCGTCGACCAGCCGGTCCTTCGGGCCGCGGGAGTACGCGCCGAACGCAGACTCAACGACCAACGTGGGCACTCCCGCCACCGCCGCCGCTTGGAACACCCGCAGGCTGCCGACCACGTTGACCCGCTGGAGCTCGGCCTCGTCGTGGTTGGGCTGCACGATCCACACCAGGTGCACCACCGCGTCCGCCTTGGCGAAGAGGGGTACGGGATCCACATGTGTGATGTCGGCCGCTACCCATTCCACCTTCGGCAACGTGACCGCCGGCCGCCGGCGCGCGATGCCGACGATGCTCTCGACCTCGGGCTCCTCGGCCAAGGCGCCCAGCACGCTGGTGCCCAGGTTGCCCGTGGCTCCGGTCACCACAACCCGCATCACTGTTTAGCTTCGTCCCGCGACGGGTTCCTCAAACCCGCCGCGTCGACCCCGTTACTGTCCGGAGATGGCCGAAGTGCGCCTGGGAGAGGCGGTCGCGGCGCTGTCGCTGGCCATCGACATCGGTATGGGCCAGCCCCTCGAACAAGGGCTCCGCACCTGCCTCGTCGCCACCGGGCTCGCCCGCAAGATGGGCCTCGACGACGAGGACGCGCGCCGGGTCTTCTACCTCTCCCTTCTCCGCCACGTCGGCTGCACCGCCGAGTCCGAAATGGCGGCGTCATTCCTTGGCGACGAAGTGGCCTTCCGGCGGGGGGCGGTCACCCTCGACTTCACGAAGCCTTCAGCCATGCTCCCGTACGTCATCCGCAACGTCGGGACGGGCAAGTCCGTTGTCGGCCGGGCCCGGCACGTCGGCCGGCTCCTGGCCGGGTCAAAGCGGTTCCTCGCCGGCATGGACGCCACCTGCGAGACCGGGCAGCTCCTCGCCTCACGCCTCGGCTTCGACGCCGTCGTCCAGCAGGCGCTCTGGCAGGTGTTCGAGCACTGGGACGGTCACGGGCTACCGGGACGCGTTGGTGGCGAAGAGATCCTGCTGCCGGCCCGATTCGTGGCGCTGGCGGAGCTGTTCGAAGGCATGGTCCGCCTTGAGGGCATCGACGAGGCGGTCGCCGTCATCCGGGAACGCCGAGGAACGGCCTTCGCCCCCGATATCACCGACTGCCTGTGCCGCGAGGCACCCTCGTTCCTCCCCGCCTTTGAGCAGGAATCAGTCTGGGACGACGTGCTCGACGCCGAGCCCTTGCCGGGTGGGCCACTCGGCGACGCCGAGTTCGACGAGGTCCTGGCCGCCGTCGCCGACTTCACCGACCTCAAGTCGACCTACACGCTCGGACATTCACGTGGCGTGGCCGATCTGGCTTGGGCCGCGGCCCAGGTGGCGGGGATGCCGGTCACCGAGGTAACGACCGTCCGTCGCGCCGGACTCGTCCACGACGTCGGCCGGGTGGGCATCTCGACGTCGGTCTGGAGCAAGCAGGGAACGCTCACCCGTGACGAGTGGGAGAAGGTTCGGCTCCACCCCTACTACACCGAACGGGTGCTGACCCGGCCCCCCGCCCTGGCGCACCTCGGCGCGCTGGCCTCCACCCACCACGAGCGGCTCGACGGAGGCGGCTACCACCGCGCCGTGCCCGCTTCGGTGCTCTCTCCCTCTGCCCGCCTCCTCGCCGCGGCCGACGGCTACCGCGCCCGTATCGAGGTCCGTCCCCACCGGCCCGCCATCACCCCCGACGAGGCCGCGCTCTCCCTCCGCGACGACGGGCGCCGCGGCCTGCTCGACACGGAGGCGGTTGAGGCGGTTCTCAGCGCGGCCGGCCAGGGCGCCGCCCGCCGGCGCCGGACTCGCATCGGCGGCCTCACCGACCGGGAGCTGGAGGTGCTGTCCCTCGTCGCCCAGGGGCAGTCGATCAAAGAGATCGCCCGCAGCCTTACCATCTCACCGAAGACAGCGGATGCTCACATCCAGCACATC
>JALZEC010000387.1 GCA_030862235.1 Actinomycetota bacterium
CGGATCTCGACCGGCTCGCCCCGGAGGCAGGCGTCAACCCGGGACCGGGCGGCCGCCCGGCGGGCATCCGCCTCGGCGGTCGACACTGCCTCGGTGTTGACGAACACGAGGATCCCGGCGAGGGCGACACCGGCCACGGCCAGCAGGGCGAGGACACGGACCAGCCGGCGGGCGAGCAGCCGCCTGAGCTCACCGGCCAGCAGGCGGCTCACCCGACTCCCCCTCCTTGGCGTCCTCTGTCAGCTCGAGGAAGACCGTCTCCAGGCTGACCTCGTCCGGACGGAGCTCGCTGAGGTACAGCTGCTGCTCCCCCAGCGCCCGGGTCACCTTCTCCGCCTCCGACGGTGGAAACACGACCCGGATGTAGTCCTTCTCGAGGCTCGCCTCGAACCCCGCCTGCCGGAGGACGGCGACCCCTCGCTCGAGATCGGCCAGGCGCACGACCAGCCCCGTCGAACGTCCGGCGGCCAAGACCTGGTCGACGGGACCGGAGGCGACCGTGCGTCCCCGGGCGAGGATCGCCACCCGGTCGCACATCTGTTGGACCTCGGTCAGCAGATGGCTGGACACGAACACCGTGCGACCCTCGGCCGCCAGCGACCGCAGCAGCTCCCGAACCTCGCGGATGCCGGCCGGGTCGAGCCCGTTGGCCGGTTCGTCGAGGATCAGCAGCTCGGGGTCCTTGAGGAGGGCGATGGCGATGCCGAGCCGCTGCCGCATGCCCAGGGAGTAGGCCTGCACCCGGTCGTCGGCCCGTTCGGAGAGTCCGACCCGCTCCAGCACGGCATCCACCTGCTTGTGCCCGATCCCTTCCAGAGACGCGAGGACGGACAGGTTCTGGCGACCGCTCATGCCGGGAAAGAGGCCCGGGGTCTCGACCAAGGCCCCGATCCGGCCGACGACCCGCGGCAGGTCGGTCTGGGAGTCGGCTCCCAGGACCCGGCACGATCCGGCACTGGGACGGGCCAGGCCGAGAAGGCACCGGATGGTGGTCGTCTTTCCCGATCCGTTCGGCCCGAGGAAGCCGAACACGCCCCCGGCGGGAACCTCCAGGTCGAGCCCACTGAGGGCGACGACGGGACGACCTCTCGCTCGCCGGTACTCCTTGCGGACCCCGGCCAGCTCGATCTCCGCCATCCGCCCGGTGTAGCACGCGGCGGACGTGCTCGGTGACCGTGGCCGGGTCTCGATCTCTTCGCCACGACTCCCCCCGATTTCGGCCGCCCGTTTCCTGTCGCTTTCCGCCGAAGGCCGCAATAGCGTCGCCGGGGAATGGGGGTCGAGGCAGCGAGACGCAGGCGACGAGCGACCGTCCTCGCCGCCCTCGCCGTCGCCCTCGTCGTCGCCGTGTCGTGCTCCTCCGACGACCCCCTCAAGCAGCTGCAAGGGTCGGGCGAGCGCCCGGCGCTGCCCCACCTGTCGGTACAACAGGCAGACGTGTCCGACGACTACACCGTCACCCTGTTCCCCGACGGCACCGACCCCCGAGGAGTGCCCACGCTCGACCTGTGCGCCGCCACCTACCCCAGCGAGCAGCTCCGGGAAGCCCGGCGCCAAGTGGCGGTGGTCGACGGGGAGCAGCGCCTGCTGCTCAGCACCGAAGCGGTGGCCTATCAGACCCCCGAGGCCACAGCTCAGGCGTTCAAGGAGCTGCGGGAGGTCCGGGCGTCGTGTCCGCCGGAGTTCCGGTCCAACGGGTCCGGCGACCTCGTCCTGTCGACCTTCGCCCCGGACCTCGACTCCGCCTGGCGGCCGCCGCCGCCCGGTGTCGAGCGCCTCGCCTACGACCTGCTGATGGTCTACGACAGCGGGGAAGTCGCCCGCACGCTGGCTGTGTACCTCCGCCGGGGCCGGATCCTGCTCGGGCTGTACTTCTTCATCCAGCCCGACATTCCCATCCCGTCCGTGCAGTCCCAGACGACGCTGGAAGGAATCGTGGACGTGTTCGCCGCCCGGATGGCAGAGCTGGAGGCCAGCGTGGTCAACCCGTAGCGGCGGCCACCGCCCGGGCCACCTCGGCCCACACCTCCCGGTGCCGGCGCACGTTGTCCTCCCGGTCGGTGGGCACGACGACCAGGCGGACACCGCCGGCGCCAAGGGCGGCCTCCAGGGCGGGGACCACGTCGGCCGCGCTCCGCACCCGCTGGGCGACGACGCCGTGGGCGGCAGCCAGCTCCACCAGGTCCAGGCCGTGGGGCGTGCCGAAGAGGGTCTCGAAGTGTTCGGGCAGCTCCGCCTGCGGGAGGAACGAGAAGACGCCGCCGCCGTCGTTGTCGAGGACGACGAGGGCGGCGTCGATGCCGCGGCCGGCGGACCCGAGCAGCCCGCCGACGTCGTGGAGGAAGGTGAGGTCCCCGAGCAGGCCGACAACTGGGCCGTCGGACACCGAGGCCGCGCCGAGGATGGTGGAGACGAAGCCGTCTATCCCGTTCGCCCCCCGGTTCGTCAACCAGCGGAGGCCGCGGCGAGGGGCAACGAAGGATTCGGCGTCGCGCACGGGCATGCTCGAGCCCACCACCAGGGTCGCGCCGTCGGCCAGGGCGGCGACGACATCCCGAACGACGCGGCCCTCGAACGGCGCCTCCCACGAGTCCAGCAGCCGGTCGATGGCGTGGCGGGCGGTCGCCTCGGTCGCCAGCCAGTGGTCCAGCCACCCCGGGTTGGCTCCGTGGCCGCACAAGCGGGTCGTCGCGTGGTCCAGCAGGAGGTCGGGATCGGCGGCGATGCGGCGGGCCAGACCCCGGTTGGGGTCGAGCCAGGACCCCTGGGGGTCGACGAGGAGGCGGGGGACCGACGGCCCCAGCCAGGCGGCAGCCGGCCGGTTGGTAAGGGGAGCGCCTAGGTGGAGCACGACATCGGGCCGCCAGCGAGCGCCGAAGTCGCTGTCCCGCAGGAGCGGGTCGTAGGCGGAGATGGCGGAGCGGCCGGACCGGACCCCCGAGATGGCGTCGGCCAGGACCGGCCACCCGGCGGCATGGGCAAAGCGGTCGAGCGTCTGGGGGGACACCGCCGCCCCCCATCCCACGGCGACGAGCCCGCGGGGATGGGCGTCCACCGCGTCGACGACGGCGCCCACGTCGTCCGGGTGAGGCGCGAGGACCCGGGGGACGGACTCGACCCAGGGGGCTCCGTGGGTGCGGGCGGGCGCGTCGAGCAGGCGTGCGCCGGTGGGAATCAGCGGTTCCCGGAAGGCCAGGTTCAGGTGGACCGGGCCAGCCGGCGGTCCGACCGACTCGGCCCACGCCCGGGAGGCCATCGACCGCCAGTACCGCCCCGCACCAGGCACCGGTTCGGGCGCGCCCACCTCGGCGAACCACCGGACGGCGCCGCCGAAGAGCTTGATCTGGTCGATGGCCTGACCGGCGCCGGTGTCACGAAGCTCCGGAGGCCGGTCGGCGGTGCACACCAGCAGGGGGACACGGGCGTGCCAGGCCTCGACCACGGCCGGGTGGAAGTTGGCGGCCGCCGTCCCCGAGGTCGACAGCACGACCACCGGGCGACCCGAGGCCTTGGCCGCACCCAGCGCGAAGTAGGAGGCCGAGCGCTCGTCGAGGAACACCGAGAGCCGGACCCGGGGGTCGCCGGCGAGCGCGAGAGCGAGGGGGGCCGAACGGGAGCCGGGGGCGAGCACCGCCTCTCGCACCCCCGCCCGTACCCATTCGTCGACCAGGACCGTGGCCATCGTGGTGTTGACGTCGGGGGTCGTCACTGCACTCCCACGGTCCGTGGCGCCCCAGGGAAACGTGCCTGGGACCGGCCTGCTGGCCCCGATGGGACAATCGTCCGGTGCTGCACCGAATCGTGGGCACGTCTTGGAGCGGCCGCTCGCGCGTCACGCTGGTCCATGGGTTCACCCAGACGCTGGCCTCGTGGGACGAGGTGGCGGCGTGGCTCGACAAAGCGGGCGTGGAGGTGGTCCAGGTGGACCTGCCCGGCCACGGAGGTTCGGCCGGCCTGCGCCTCGGATTCGGGGAGACCGCCCTCGCCCTCGGTGGAGCCGGCGGTCGCGGCTGCTACGCCGGCTACTCGATGGGCGGACGGCTCTGCCTCCGGCTGGCTCTCGAGCGGCCGGACCTGGTGAGCTCGCTCGTACTCATCGGCGCCTCCCCGGGGCTGGCGGACGCTGCCGATCGGGCGGCCCGGCGCGATGCCGACGGACGTCTGGCGGACGACGTGCTCGAGGCGGGAACGGCCGACTTCCTCGAGCGGTGGCTGGCCCAACCTCTCTTGCAGATGACCCAGCCGCCGGAGAGTGACCTGATCGCCCGCCGGACCAACCCCCCGGAAGGGCTGAGCTATGCCCTGCGCGAGCTGGGGACGGGCAGGCAGGAGCCGCTGTGGGATCGGCTGGGAGAGCTGGCCATGCCCGTGCTGCTGGTCGTGGGCGAGCACGACGGGAAGTTCCGGGCCATCGCCGAGCGGATGGCCGGAGCCATTGGGGAGCGGGCGACGCTCGCCGTGGTCGAGGGAGCGGGTCACGCCGTGCCCCTCGACCGCCCGGCGGCGTGCGCCCGCCTGATCGCCGACCACGCCCTTCACGACGCCACGCGGTAGCGGGCCAACAGCTCCGCGTCAGGAGCCGGCCGGCGCACCCGCAGCAGTCCGTTCTCGGGCACGAGCGGATCGGCGACGACGTCGGCCGCCAGAAGGGTGGCCGTTCCCAGCCCGCAGGCGAACGGCAGGTCGGAGAGGGCGGCGGCCAGAGCCAGGCCGGCGGCCAGCCCGACCGACGTCTCGAACATCGAGGTCACGATGGCGGGGACGCCGGCCGCCTCGGCGACCGCCAGGGCGGGCCAGACGCCGCCGAGAGGCTGGACCTTGATCACGACCGCGTCGGCCGCCTCCAGCCGGGCAAGGAGGCGGGCGTCCTCCATGCTCCGGACGCACTCGTCTGCCGCCACGGGGACCTGGGCCCGCCGCCGGACCCGGGCCAGGTCCTCCAGCGACGACACAGGCTGCTCGACCAGCTCGAGGTCGAACCGGGCGAGGCGGTGGACGCGAGCGACGGCTTCCTGCGCGTCCCACGCGCCGTTGGCGTCCACCCGGAGGCGAACGTGAGGGCCGGCCCCGTTGCGGACGGCCGCCAACCGGTCGACGTCCAGGTCGTCCCCCACCTTCACCTTGATAGTCGAGTACCCGGCGGCCACCGCCGCCGCTGCGGCGGCTGCCGCTTCGTCGGGAGGCAGAGCCAGGATGAGCGCGTTGACGGGCACGGCGTCGCGCACCGGCCCCGGCCAGGCGACCGTCGCCGCCTCTACCGCGGCGGCCATGGCCCGCTCCTGCCGGCACGGGTAGCCGGGGAGGGGCGAGCACTCGCCCCAGCCC
>JALZEC010000390.1 GCA_030862235.1 Actinomycetota bacterium
TACCCGGTTCGGCTTCACGGCATCGGCCTCTGGTAGATGCGGCGGACGATCTCCTCGATCGGCAGGTCCTCGATGGTGAGGTCACGGACGGGCGCCTGAGCCGCCACCTGAGCCAAGATCGCCGCCGCGGTGGGCGCGCGGCGTCCATGTAGGTCCGGGCTGGCGGCGGCGCGGCTAGGGGCGGGCGGAGGCGCGGCTAGGGGCGCGTGGCGACGGCGACCGGCGCCGGGGCGGGGGCCAGTCCGAGGTCGGACAGCACCTTGCCCAGGTCGAGGGCGACGAGGTCGCGCAGCAGCCGGTCGAGCTCGTTGGAGGCGGGACCGGAGGGCCCGGGGGACGGGAGCGGCGCGCACAGCGCGTTGTGGTCCAGGTCGTGCTCCACCCATTGGACGAGGATCACCGGCCCACCCGTGAACGAGCTGTCCGGCGAGCACCACCGGGCTGCCTGGTCGCCGTTGCGGGCGCCGGCCACCCAATTGCCCAACTCGGGGAACCGCGCTCCTCCGGTGATGACGCCCCACTGGTAGGCGGTCGAGTACACGCCGACGGGCACGTTCTGGGAGCGGAGGAAGTCGATCGAGCCGACGATGTCGGCCAGGTTGAGCGCGTGGTTGTCCGACCACGAGTTGGTCGTTTCCACGTCGAGCCACCAGCTGTGGCGGCTCGCCGCTCCGGTCCTGGCCTGGGCGGTGGCGAAGGCGTGTTTGGCCGCGTTGTACCCGTAGTTATAGGCGCAGGCGGCTTCGTCGGCGCGGCTGCAGGAGGCCTTGGGGCTGTTCTGGCGGTACCAGTTGACCACGCGGCTGGCCGTCCCGGGGTTGGCCGTGTTCATGTAGAACGCGGGCTGGCCGGTGGCGCTGGCCGCCCACTGGTACTGCTCACCGAGGCAGGGGTTCTCCTCGTACGGCTTGCCCCCGTTCACCCCGACGATGGCGGCGTCGGCGCGGGAGGGCAGCGTCTCCCCGCACTGGGGCCACGAGACGTCGTAGGCCCGCCCGACCTCGGCGAGGGCACCGGTCGCCACGAGCACCACCACAACCAGGGCGCCCGCCACGAGGGCCGAGAGCTTGGTCGCCGTCCTCATCGGTTCGCCAGCCTCCTGCTACGGGGAAGTTGGGGTGGCACGATAGGGGCTGCCCACCAGTCTGCGCCACCATCCGACCACTCGCCGTGGTCAATCGGGTCAGGCGATGGCCGGTAACGCCCTCGCCCGGGCCAGGCAGGGATCAGTCCCCGCTGCCATCCAGGATCAGGCGCGCCACCCGTTCGCCCGAACAGACCGCCCCCTCCATGTGCCCGCCGCCCTCCTCCGCCGTCTCGGTACCGGCCCAGAGGAGCTTCCCGCCGAAGTAGCGCTTGGCGAACGCCGGCTGCCCGTAGGGCAAGGGCTCGATGTGCCGGTGCTCGTCTTCACACGTGTAGGGGTCGGCAGACCAGTCCCGCTCCAGGTAGTTGAGGGGCTCGGCGGCCTGCTGGCCGAACAGGCGGCCGAGCTGCTCGAAGACGAGCGGGCCGCGCTGGGAGACGTCGAGGTCGCGGAAGTCGGGGTCGTACTCGAGGAATCCCCATAGTCCGGCCGACGACCCGTCGGCGTCGCAGGCGTCGTGGATCTCGTACAGCGGGCCCCTGTCGCTGAAGGCGGAGCCCGACAGCCCGGCGTCCCGCCAGAACGGGCTGGAGTACAAGGCCAGGCACTTGACCGCTTCGCCCATCCAGGTCGGCGTCGCTTCGATGACCTGCACCAGCTCGGACGGCAGCTCCAGCTCGAAGCGGATCGTCTCCAGGGCCAGCCGCGGCGGGACGGTGATCACCACCACCGGGGCCGACACCGTCCGCTCCCCTCCGTCCTGGGTGAAGGCCCGAACCTCGACGTGCGACCCCTTGTCCACGACGTCGTTGGCGGTCAGGCCGAAGGAAATGCTTTCCGGCGGCAGACAGCCGGCCAGCCGGTCGCACAGCGGCTGGGTGCCGCCTCCGAAGCGCCGTTCCTCCGCCGCCGGAGGCGGAACCTCGACCGGCTCCGGAGCGCTCCCGTCGGGGGCCTCGCGCAGCGTCTGGCCCTGGCGGAACTGGACGAAGGTCGCGAGGCCGAGCTCGGCGGCGAGGGCTCGTACCCGCGGCTGGTCGCTCCAGTGCCACGTTGCCCCCAGGTCGAAGGTGCCCCCGCCGAACTCGGGCTCCAGCGTGACCGTGTGCATCCGTCCACCCACTCGCGAACGGGCCTCGAGCAGGTGCACGTCCTGGCCCGCCTCCGACAGCGCCCGGGCCGCGGTGAGGCCGGCCAGTCCCGCGCCCACGACGAGCACGTCCATCGGCGGCGGACTCTATCGGCGGTGTCTCGTCGCGCCGCGCCCCGTGCTCGTCAAAGCCGAAGGCACGCGGCGGGGGCGCCGGCGGCGGAGAAGGAGCCGAGACCGGTGATGGGTTCGAGCGGGGGGTGGGGCGATCAGCCGCCGACGGCGAGGCGAGCGGCGGTCTCGGCCAGCTCGTCGTGCAGTCGGTCGATCTCCCGCTCGATGTTGCGGGCCTCGTCGACCGCTCCCTGGACGCGAGCGCGCGTCCGCTGCTCCACCGCGTCAACCAGTTGGAGCTCGAGCCCCACGGCGTGGTCGATGAGCCGGGGATCGACCAACTTGGGCGCCCGGCGGTGCTCGCTCCTGGCGGCACCAGGGTGGGGCCGGCGGGGCCCGAACGCTTTGGGGCCTGAGCGCCGATGGGGGCTCCGCAGGACCATGGTCGTCTCCTCTCGCTGGGCGCGGCGGTGGCGAGGGCCGAAGGTCGACCCGGAAGGGTGCCCGCGCTTGGGTCGGATGACTGCTCCGTCGCTAGCTTCCCCATCTCGGGGCAGATGCACACCTCGGCCGGCCGGGCGAAGATGGCGGCGTGCGGTGGAAGGAAGTCTCCAGCCTGGCCCAGCAGCTCCCGGAGGTCGAGAGTGGGACCATCGCCGGCCATGAGGGCGAAGGGTGGGGGCGATGACGCCAGCGGCCCCCGCCCTGGCCGCCTACCTGGAGGTCGGCACGAGGCGGGTCTTCGCCTGCGCCGTGGACTGGCCCGGGTGGTGCCGGTCGGGGAAGACCGAGGACCTCGCCCTCGAGGCCCTGGGCGCCTACGCCCCCCGGTACGCCCGGGTGGCGGATCTGGCGGGCGTCCCCTTCCCGGCCACCGCGGCCAGCCGCTTCACCGTCGTCGAGAGGGTTCCGGGAAACGCCACCACCGATTTCGGTGCGCCGGGCGCGGTTCCCGAGGGCGACGCCCAGCCCGTCACCGCTGAGGAGGCGGACCGGTTGGCTGCCCTCCTGCGCGCCTCGTGGGCAGTCTTCGACACGGTGGTGGAGGGGGCGCCGGCTGAGCTGCGCAAGGGCCCCCGAGGCGGAGGCCGCGACCGGGACAAGATCGTGGACCACGTGCTGGGGGCCGAGGTGGGGTACGCCCGCCAGATCGGCCTCAGGCACCGCCAGCCCCAGCGCGAGGACGCGGCCGCCGTGCAGGCGTTGCGTCTCGCCATCCTCGAGGTGCTCGGGATGGCCTCGACCGGGGCACCGCTGGCCCCCAAGGGGTGGCCCGCCCGCTACGCCGCCCGCCGCATCGCCTGGCACGCGCTGGACCATGCGTGGGAGATCGAGGACAGGAGCGACCCGGCCCCGGTCTAGCTACCGTTCTCGGCGTGCCCCAGCAGGCGGGGGAAGACGCGGCGGCGGCGAGCAGGCGGACGGTCGTCTTCTTCCACGCCCACCCCGACGACGAGGCGATCTTCACCGGCGGCGCCATCGCCCGCCTGGCCCAGCGGGGCTGGCGGGTCGTGGTGGTGGTGGCGACCCAGGGCGAGCTGGGGGCGCCGACGGCTCCCGGCGGCTCGACCGCCGCCCTCGCCGCCGAGCGCGTGGCGGAGACCCGCCGGGCGGGCCAGCTTCTCGGCGTGGACCGGATCGAGTTCCTCGGGTACCACGACTCGGGCCTGCTGGGCGACGCGGCCAACACCGCCCCCGGCGCCTTCTGGGCGGCGGACAGCGACGAGGTGGCCGCCCGCCTGGCCCGGCTCCTGACCGAGGAATCGGCGGCCGCGCTCGTGGTGTACGACGAGACCGGCATCTACGGGCATCCCGATCACGTCAAGGTGCACGAGGTGGGCGTGCGGGCCGCTGCTCTCGCCGGAGTGGAGTGCGTGTACGAGGCCACGGTCGACCGGGAGTACCTGCACTTCGTGGAGACGCACCTGGTGATCGAGGCGGGCGCGGCGCGAAGCCGGATCGAGTTGCCAGCCAGCGACCTCGGCCTGGCCGCCTCCGCCATCGGCAAGCCCACCGTGCTCGTCTCCAACACGATCGACGTGCGGGACCTGCTCGACGTCAAGCGGGCGGCGATGGCTGCCCACCGCAGTCAGATCCCCGAGACGGCGTCGGCCATGCGCCTGCCGACAGAGGCGTTCGCCGCCGTCTACGGGTTCGAGTGGTTCATCCGCCGCGGCCCGCCGGGCCCCCTGGACGAGCTCTGATGGCCGCCGCCTGGCGGGCGGTGGCGGCGAGCTTTCCCCCGTTCCCCCAGCTACCGGCTGCGGAGGCTGACGGGGTCAGGCGTTGCGGAGGAGGGCCCGCAGCTTGAGGCCGAGCCACGGTTTGCGGCCCCAGGCCAGGAGTTGACCGCGGCTGATCGGCCCCCACTGGTCCACCCGTCCCCAGGCGACGAGCAGGAAGGCGGCGGGGTCGACCGAGAGGCGGCAGTCGACGGGCCTCCATGGTGCTTCCTCCACGGCCAAGTCGCCGTCGTCAAAGCGCAGGTAGACACGGCAGCCTCCCCTCACCCGCACCTCCATGCACGCCCGCAGCCCGGCGGCCTCCTTCTCCTCGACCATCGTCCGCTTGAGGACGCCGAGCACGGGGAAGAGGAAGCCGCAGACGATGAGGGCGGCGTGGGACCGCTCGATGGGCCACGGCTGCCCGTCAGCCACGGCGATGTCCCGCCCGTGAACCGTCAGCTCGTTCAGGATCTGGCAGGTCAGGGTCGAGAGGGGGAGTTCGACGCCTTTGACCATCCACTTCCGCAGGCCGTTCTCCTCGGACGCTTCGAGGACGGTCAGGTAGTCGGCGACGCTGGTCTCGATGCGGTCGGCGAGCGCACTGAGGTCCCTTGTGCTCTCCGCCTTCACCATTCCCTCGGTGAGCTTCGACAGGCTCCACACGTCGTCCGCGAACGAACCCCCTCCCTTGGCCATGGCGGCGATGGCGTCGACGACGTGGGACAGGTGGACGGCGACGTCGGTCACGTTCCACTTGCCCAGAGCGGGGGCGTCGGGATGCCGCACCGAGCGCAGGAGGGCGCCGACCCGCGTCGCCGCCGAGGCGACGGCGGCCCGCGCTTCGGCCCAGCTGGCGTCGGTCGTGCGCAGCACGGGCGCAGGTTACAAGCGACGTCCGCCCCGTCCTACCCTGGTCCGACCCGTGAGAGCTCTCTTCGTGACGCCGAGCGAGGTCTCATCCGGAGAAGCGGTGACCGCCCTCCGCATGGCCGACGAAATATGCCGGGCCGGAGGCGAGGTTCGCTTCCTGGCCTCCCGCTTCACCGCCCGCCTGGCCCCCGCCATCGAGTCCCTCGAGATCCTCGGGCCCGACCCGTCCGAGAACGTCCGGACGTGGGACCGGGTGGCGCGCGAGTTCCGTCCTGAGACGGTGGTCTTCGCCGACTACCCCCTCCTGTTCTTCGCCAACGGCGTCGCCCCGTTGGTCTCCGAGGACTGGCTGTCGCGGCTCGATGGCACGGGCCCGGCGCTGGTGACGCTCGACCACCTCGGCTACGCGCAGGGGCCGAAGACCCTGTTCTTCGGCCCCTCCCACCTCAGCTTCCATGCGGCAACGTTCCCCGCCTTGCCCGAACCCATGCGGGTGCTGCTGCCCTGCCCGTCCCATGACCCCGGCGAGGACCGCTCCCGGACGGGCATCCCGTTCCGCTACTGGGACCCGCCCGCCGATCGCGCCCCTCGTGGGCGAGATGGCGGCCTCCTCGTCCTGCACGCCACCCCTCAGTGGGCGTGGCGCATGGCGGAGCGGTTCGGTCTCCCGTACTACCGCTTCCTGCCGTCGCTCCTCGAGCACTACCTCGGCGAGCTGCCCGTGCCGGTGACGGTGGTGTCGGTCAACAATGGGACACTGCTGCCGCCCGTCGAGAACCCACGGATCCGGGTGGTGAACCTCGGTCCCCTTCCGGCGGGCGAGTACGAGCGGCTGCTCCTCGGGTGCGACCTCCTGCTGAGCGAGAACGGGGTGTCGGTCAGCATCGGCAAGGCGGTCTGCGCCGGAGTCCCCTGCGTCCTGCTCCGCAACAGCTTCGGGCTGACCGAACTCCTCGAGCAGGCCGAGCCCGTAGTCCGCCGGATCGTGCTCGACATGGAGGCGGCCCGGCTGGGCGCGGTGTTCCCGTACGAGGTCTTCCCCCTGTGGCGACGGGAGGAGGTGCCCCTTGCCGGGCCCGTTCCCGGCTGCACGCCGATCGAGGTGTTCGGCGGGGAGCCGAGCCGCCACCTCCTCCACCGGCTGCTGCTCGACGACGCCTTCCGGACGGCGGCGCGTACTGTGCAGCAGGCGTACGCCGACCGTGTCGCCGCCCTGCCCGGACCGCAGGCCGCCCTCCAGGAAGCCGTCGCCCGTTCGTGAAGGTCCTGTTCGTCGCGCCCGTCGAGCAGGGATCGGGCGAGACCATCACCGTCCTCCACATGGCCCAGGACCTGGCGAGCAACGGCCACGAGGTGCGCTTCCTCGCCACGCCGTTCGCCGCCCGCTTCCTCCGGGCCGCCTTTCCGAGCGCGGTCCAGACCCTCACCGCTTCCGGGCCCCGCAACCGGGCGCTCTGGGACGCCGCCCTCGACGCCTTCCAGCCCGATGCCGCCGTCTTCGCCGACTACCCCCTCCTGTTCTTCCCGCAGGGCGTCGCCCCCCTGGCCTGGGAGCCCGGCTGGGTGGAGAGCCTCGACCATGTGCGGCCCTGCCTCGTCACCCTCGATCATTTCGGGTTCGCTCAACAGGAGATGGGGATGTGGATGGGGCCGGCCCACCTCACCCTCGCGTACCAGTGGTTCCCGCCCCTGCCCGAGCGGTTCCGGCTCCTCCTGCCGTGTCCCATGCACGAGCCCGGGCCGGTCGAAGGGCGGCGCGGCGAGCCCTTCCGGTACTGGAACGTCCCCCTGTCGCTGACCGCTGAGCGCCGGCGGACCATCCGCCGCCGCTGGCTCGACGACGCGCAGGGTCTCCTCGTCGTCCACCTCGTGTCGAACTGGGCGTGGCGGGGGTCCGACGCGTACGGGCTCTCCTTCTACCGCCACCTCCCCCGACTGTTCGACCTCTACTTCGCGCCCTTGGACGGCCGGGTCACGCTGGTCTCGGTCAACAACGGTCGTCTCCTGGCCAAGCCCCCGGGGGCCTGCTTCTCGCTGGTCAACCTCGCCCCCATGCCCGCCGGCGAGTACCAGGACCTGCTCCTCGCGGCCGACCTGGTCCTCACCGAGAACCGGGTCTCGATCTCCCTGGGAAAGGCGAGCTGCGGGTTCCAGCCGTGCGCCGTCCTGAAGAACACCCGGCGGCTCCTCGACCTGCTGTCCAGTGCTGACCCCCGCGTGCGCGACGTGGTGCAGGCCATGGAGAACGACCAGCCGGGCACCGTTTACCCTTACGACGTCTTCCCGACGGGCCTGGTGCAGGAGCTCAAGGACCTCGTCTTGTACCGCGGCAACTCGCTGACGCAGGCCTTCGCCGAGGTGGAGGTCTTCGGCGGACCAGCGACGGCCGAGCAGCTGGGTGCCCTGCTCACCGACGGTGCGACCCGCGCCGATCTGCGGGACAGGCAGGAGGTGTACGTCGAACGGCTGGCGCTGCTCGATGACAGTGCAGCCGTGCTCACCCGGCTCGTGGAGTCCGAGCCGAGCCGCCGGTGAGCGGCTACGTGGGGGTCGTCCTCGCCGGCGGCCGAGGCTCACGCATGGGTCCTCTCGGCGACCGGTACCCGAAGGCCCTCCTGCCCGTCGCCAACCGACCTCTGATCGCCCACCACCTGCAGCTGCTCCGGGACCTCGGCGTGGCCGAGGTGTTCGTGGTGACGGGCTACAGGGCGTCCGACGTCGTGCAGGCGCTGGCCGACGGCAACGCCCAGTCCGGCCTGCGTGGCCCGAAGGCCGAGTCCCGCCTCACGCTGCACTTCGTCGAACAGCGGGAGGCACTCGGGAGTGCTCACGCCCTGGGCCAGCTCCGTCCCTACGTGCAGGGCCCGTTCGTCGTGATACTCGGCGATTACTATCTTTCGCCGGTGAATCCCCAGGCGCTGGTGCGTCACCTCGACGACGGGTGCAGCTCTGCCATCGCCGCCCGCCGGGAACCCAACCGGCGCCTGCTGTCCGAGGCGTGCGAGCTCCGGACCGACCAGCAAGGACGGGTGACGAGCATCGTCGAGAAGCCGGCGCGGCCTTCCGGCGACCTGAAGGGCTGCGGCTTCTACGCCTTTCAGCCCGAGGTGTTCGACGCCATCGCTCGCACCCCCCGGACCGCCCTGCGGGACGAGTACGAGCTGACCATTGCCCTCGAGCTGTTCGTGGAGTCCGGACACCGCCTCGTCGTCGAGGAGCTGATCGAGTGGGACCAGAACTTCACGCATCCCGCCGATGTGCTCCAGTGCAACCTCCAGTGGCTCGCCCACCACGGTCGGAACGAGCTGGTGGGCGAGGGGGCCCGCGTGGGTCCCCAGACCCGGCTGGAACGCAGTGTCGTCGGTGCCAACGCCCGCATCGACGACGGTGCGGCCCTGACCGACGTCGTCGTCTTCGACGAGGCCAGCGTGACCGGAGGGACCGTCCGCCGAGCCCTGGTCACTCCGGACGCTCTCATCTCGCTTCCGGAGACGCAGTGACGCCGGCTACAAGGAAAGGAGCAGTGCCATGACGACACCCGCCGACTTCGGTGTGTTCAACCTCCTCCCGTTCCTCACCCAGGTGACGGACAAAGCGTCGCTCCAGCTCGTCGACCGAGTGATGGAGGCCCAGGTGACCGTGCTCGAGGCGCAGCTCAACCAGCTACGGCAGGTCAAGGAAGCGGTTCAGCAGCGCCTCGGCCAGCTGGGGTAGTCACCCCAGCGCCCGGCCCGTCAGGCGGTGTTGGCCGGGCGGTTGACCGGGTGGTCCTCCCCGTAGTGCTGGCGGGAGATCACGGGGGCGTCGCGCCCGGTGCCCCGAGTGCCGCGCCCACGGTCGTCGCCCTTGGCCGCCTCCTCGTGGTACTCCGCCTCGACGTTCACCGTCCACACGTCATGCTTTGAACCGGTGGCGATGTTCTCGGCGGTGAGCATGGCCGTGTACATGGAGTGGTCCTGGTTGTTGTAGCGGTGCATCCCGTTGCGGCCGACGGGGTGGACGTTGGGAGCGCACTCGTTGAGCCACTCGACGATCCGGGCCACGTTGGCCTTGTAGTGCTCGTCGTAGAACGGGTACGCCTTGGGCATCCGGACGACGTAGCCCGCCTCCACCTTGGACGGTTCGACGAGACCGAGGATCCCGAGTTCCCGTTTGCCTTGCTCGATCAGCTCCTCGTCCGGCTTGGTCCAGGTCTCGTCGCCTTCGAACACGAAGAACTCGAGGCCCAGGCAGGTCCGGCCCTCTTTCACCAGGTAGGGCGACCACGACCCGAAGTTCTGGATGCGGCCGACCTGCACCTCGCGGGCGTGCACGTAGATCCAGTTGTCCGGGAAGCTGTACTCCTCGGGGACCACGAGGGCCACGGTGAGGAAGTCCCGGTAGCGCAGGTCGTCCGCCGCCCGGCGGGCCCTCTCCGAGGCCGGTGGGTCCATGACGTTGAGCAGCTGCGAGATGGGCATGGACGAGACGACGTGGTCGCACGGGTACTCGGTGCGAGCCCCGTCCCGGGACTGCGCCACCACGGACACGGCCCTGCCGCCCTCGTGCTTGATACTCACCACCCGGGTATTCATGACCACCTTGCAGCCCTTGGCCTCGACCAGGTCGCGGCACCGCTCCCACATCATCCCCGGGCCGTACTTCGGGTACTGGAACTCCTCGATCAGCGAGGTGATCTCCTTCTGGTTCCGCTTCGGCATCACCGCGTTGAGGACGGCCTTGGAGAGCGAGAGGTTCTTGATCCGCTGGGCGGCGAAGTCGGCCGGCAGTTTGTTGACCGGCACCCCCCACAGCTTCTCGTTGTACGTCTTGAAGAAGTGGTTGTAGAGCCGCCACCCGAACCGGGAGGCGATCCAGCCTTCGAGCGTCTCCTGGTTCTTCGGGGGTTTGATGCGGGCCCAGACGTACGAGCCCACACAGAGAAAGGCCTCCCACAGGCCGAGGTTCTTCAGGGCGTTGGAGGCCTTCAACGGGTAGTCGTAGTACTTCCCGTCGTAGTAGATGCGGCTCATCCGGGGCCGGAGCATGAAATCCTCGTCGGGGAGGATCTCGTGCCAGAGGTCGTCGACCTCCTTCACCTTGGTGAAGAAACGGTGGCCGCCGATGTCGAACCGCCACCCGTCCCGCTCGACCGTGCGGCTGATGCCTCCGACCTGGGAGTCCGCCTCGAGCACGGTGGACGTGATGCCGAATCGGGTCACCAACACATAGGCCGCGGTGAGGCCGGCGGGGCCGGCGCCGATGATGACGACGTTTGGCGTGTCGCGCGCCGGGTCGGCGGGGAGATCGCTCATGGACGTGCTTTCTGCTCACGGGTGGGCCGGCGGCGACGCCGCGGCGGTCAACTCCCCAGGCTATCTGTCGCTCTAGGCCTGCCCACAGCGCCCGAACCGCCCGGAGGCGTGCGGGGACGCCTACGACTCGGATGACGGGCGGTCCGGCGCGTCGTCGGGGCGGTGCCGGCGCCGGAAGGGTGCACCGAACAGCCTCCCGATGAACCGCAGGATGCGGGCGATGGGGTCGGGGAAGGCCCCCGGCTCACCCTCAACGATGCCAAAGCGCATCTGGCCATGCTCGCACCTTCACGGCGCCTCCGCCTCCGGGAACTCGGGGAACAGGAAGCGGGTGGCGTCGACGTGCAACTCGGTCCACGCCATCACTCGCCTCGGGATGAGCGTCCAGACACCGGAGAGGTAGGCCTCCACGGGGGGTGCGTAGCCGTACTTCGCCTTCGATTGCTCGACGAGCCGCTGCGCGCCCTCGGGGCCCGGCATCCGGATCTCACACCGTCCCTCCACGATGACCGCCGAGCGGGCGTCCTCGAGGTGCAGGGTGGCGCGGGGGTTGGCCAGCAGGTTGCGGTGCTTGACGGTCGTGGGGCTGCCCCCGAAGTACCAGCGGGCCTCGAGCCACAGTCCGTCGGACGGGACGGCGTGGGGTCGTCCGTCGGGCCGCACGGTGGCCAGCCAGTAGTGGTGCGCCGCGGCCAGACGGGCGTCCACGCTGTCCCAGTCCAGCAGGCGGTCGGGCGTCCCGTACTCCCGGGGGATGTCGAGCTGCTCGGCACGGGGAGCGGTGGTCACCGCACCACTCTGGCCCACGAGCGGCTCAGCCCTCGCGGCTGTAGCGGTAGACGTTGGTGTCGCGCAGCCGGAACCCCACCCGGTGGTAGAGGCGGTTGGCCGCCTCCCGGGAGGCGCGGGAGGTGAGGTCGACCGTGCGCGCCCCCGCCGCCTCTGCCCTTTGGAGGGCGGCCCGGGTCAGCGACTCGCCGATCCCTCTACGGCGACCGGCTTCGGCCACGACCACGTCCTCGATCCAGGCCCGCAGGCCGGTGGGGATGCGGAAGAGGACGAGGGTCAGGCTCCCGACGATGTCGCCGCTCGCGCCGTCCCGAGCCAGCAGGAGCACCGTCGCCGGGGAATTGACGATCTCGGCGACCTCGGCGTCGGTGGGGACGGCGGCGCTCCGGGAGAGCTGGGGGACCAGCCCCTGGATGGCGGCGATGACCTCGGGCGTGGCCTCGGTCGCCTCCTCGATGAAGACGTCCGGACCGCCTCCCGCGGCCTGCGTCACCCTCCGACCGGCTCCTCATCGGGAACGGGTTGGGGCGGGGGCGGGCCCATGTAGTGGGCGCTGGGCCGGATGAGCCGGTTGTCGGCCGCCTGCTCGAGGATGTGGGCCGTCCATCCGATGACCCGGCTGGAGGTGAAGGTGGGGGTGAACAGGTCGGGCGGGATCCCGCACTTGTCCATCACCACGCCGGCGTAGAACTCGACGTTGGCGTACAGCTTGCGACCGGGCTTGAGCTCATTGAGGACGTCCACGACCGTCCTCTCGACCTGCTTGGCGAACCCGACCTTCTCGCCGCCGATCCGCTCGGCGACCTTGCGGAGCAGGAGGGAGCGGGGGTCGTCGGTCTTGTACACCCGGTGGCCGAACCCCATGATCTTCTCGCCCTTGAGCACGCGCTCGCGGATCCAGGACTCGGCCCGCTCGGGGACCTGGATGGCGTCGAGCATGTCGAGGGCCCGGCTGGGGGCGCCGCCGTGGAGGGGTCCGGACAGGGCGCCGATGGCCCCGACGACAGCGGAGCCCAGGTCGGCGCCGGTGGAGGTGATGACCCGGGCGGTGAAGGTCGAGGCGTTGAACCCGTGGTCGGTGGTGAGGATGAGGTACTGCTCGATGGCCCGGGCGTGCTCATGGTCGGGCACCTCGCCGGTGAGCATGTACAGGTAGTTGGCGGCGTAGGGGAGGTAGGGGTTGGGCTCGACCGGCTCGAGCCCTTTGTTCAGGCGGTAGAGGGCCATGATCAGGGTGGGCATCACCGCGCTGGTGACCATGGCGTTCCGGCGCAGGGTGGTCTGGTCGATGTCCATCCACGACCTGAAGTCCAGGGCGTAGGCCAGCAGCGAGTAGGCGGTGCGGAGCGCGTCGAGCGGGATGAAGTGCTCGCCTGCCTTGGCGATGTCGGGGAGGACCTTCTTGACCGACTTGGGGAGAACGCGGAGGCGGCGGATCTCCTCCATGAAGTCGCCCCGCTCGTCCCGCGTGGGCAGCTTCCCGTTGTAGAGGAGGTACCAGACGTCCTCGAGCGTCTTCTTCTCGGCCAACTCGGTGGCGTTGTACTGCCGGTAGTGGTAGAAGCCCTCCTGGCCCCGCACGTCGCCCACCGACGTCTCGGCCACCACCACGCCCTCCAGACCCTTGGGGGCCTCGATCAGGCTGGGGTGCTTCACCGGCTGGATGTGGGCGATGCGGAGCATGTCCCGCATCGAGATGATCCCGACCAGGCTGCCGTCGTCGACCACGGGGAAGTGGCGGTACCCGTGCTCGACCAGGCTGATGTAGGCCGCGCTGAGCTCCGTGTCGGAGCGGACGCAGTCGGGGTCAGGGGTCATCCATTCCGAGACCTTGGCCGTGGCCAGGTCGGTCCCGGCGGACGCCGCCCGCACCAGGTCACGCTCGGTGAAGATGCCGATCGGCCGCTCGCCATCGGTGACGATGGCGGAGCCGACCTTGCCTAGCGGGCGGTCGAGCATCCGGGCACAGGTTTCGGCCACGGTGTCCGACGGCGAGGCGGTGAGCACCTCTTTCGTCATCACGTCGGCCACAGTGCGGACGCTCACTCCGACGGCCATGGGCCCTCCCGGCGTTCAGCTGGTCACGGTCCGGAGCCGCACCCTGCCCCGTTGCCGTGGTGGCGCTCCCGCGCCGAAGTATACGGGCGGGGCCCAGGCCGCCCCTGCACTTCAACGCGTGCCGGTGCCAACCCTCAAAGCCGGCGTTCCGGCCCTTCCCCGGCGTCGGAGACGAGGGGGAGGGCCGACGGCTCCACGACCGTCTGCTCCGCCTCCGCTTCCTCCTCCAGCGCCGGGCGGTAGTGACGCAGCTCGGGGACGAGGCGGGCGATGACGAGGGCGCCGACGATGCAGGCCAGTCCTCCCGAGACGACCGAGAAGCGGGGGGTGGTGAGGGCGGCGACGGCGCCGGCTTCGGCGTCGCCCAGCCGGGGCCCGCCCGTGACCACGGCGATGTGGACGGAGGACAGGCGGCCGCGGAGGTGGTCTGGGACCGACAGCTGGAGGATCGTGTTGCGGAAGACCGCGGACACCACGTCGGCCGCTCCGGCGAGGGCGAGGAGGAACAGGCCGAGCGGGAGCCACGAGACAAGTCCGAAGCCGGTGATGGCCGCGCCCCAGGCGAGCACGGCGACGATCACGGCGAGACCCTGGCGACGGACGTGGCCGACCCAACCCGTGAGCAGCGCGCCGAGGAGGGCTCCGGCGCCTGGAGCGGCGTAGAGGAGGCCGACGGTGGTTGCGCCTCCCCCGTACAGGCCGGTGCCCAGCGCCGGGAACAGAGCCCGGGGCATGCCGAAGACCATGGCGTTGATGTCGATGAGGAAGGTGCTGGTGAGGACGCGGCGGCCCTTGAGGTAGGACAGGCCCTCGCCGATGGACGCCAGGCCGGCCCGCGTGCCGCCACCCTTCGGTGGCTGGGGCCCGATGGCCAGGATGGCGGCGATGGCGGCGACGCAGGTGGCGGCGTCGATGAGGTACGCGGTGGCCAGGCCGGTGCTGCCGATGATCAGGCCGGCCAGGGCGGGCCCGGCCACTTGGCCGACCTGCATCAGCACCTGGCCCAGGGCGGCGGCGGCCGAGTACTGGTCCCGCCGCACGAGGTTGGGGAGGACGGCGGTTCGGGTGGGCATGTCCACCCCGTGAAGCCCGGCGGCCAACCCGGCGCAGACGAACGCGGGCCACAGCGCCGGGTTGGGGCGGCCTGCGTTGAGGGCGAGGGCGAGACTCGTGACCCCCATCAGGAGCTGGGTGACGACGAGGACCTTGCGGCGGTCGAGGGCGTCGGCGATCGCTCCCCCGGCCAGCGACATGGTGACGAGGGGGACGAGGGAGACGAGCCCGATCATCCCGACGGCGAGGGACGACTTGGTCAGCAGGAAGACCTGGTAGGGGATGGCCACGACGGTGATCTGGCTCCCCAGGTGGGCGACGGCCTGGCCGGCGAACAGGAACCGGTAGTCCCGCGACTGGCGGAGGGGGGACAGGTCGACGAACAGCCTCGTCCGGCGTTCGGGCCACGCAGGCCCGCGCCGGGGGGTGGGCCTCTTGCCGATCACGCCTGGCACGTGGGGCACCAGTAGACGGTGCGGGCCAGCTCGCCGTGCCGCTTCGCCCGGATGAGCGTGCCGCACCGCCGGCACGGCCGGCCGTTGCGGCGGTAGACGTACCGCTCGAGCAAACGGGGGTTGAACCGGCCGGCTTTGAGGGGGGCACCGCCGGCCCCGGCCTCCACCGGCGGCGACTCGCCTGCGTTCCGGCTACCAAGGCCGGTCTCGGCGTTCGGGCCACGCAGGCCGGTCACGCTGGCCTTCATCAGCTTGCTGGCGGTGAGGACGAGTTGGTCCAGCTCGTCGTCGGAGAGGCTCGACCTGGGTGCCCACGGGCTGTGCCCGGCGAGGAACAGGGCCTCGCAGCGGTAGATGTTGCCGATGCCGGCCACGATCCGCTGGTCGAGGAGCAGGTCGCCCAGGGCGAGGTCGGGTGAGCGGGTGCTCGCCCGCCGGCGGACCTCGGCGAGATCGAGCGTGTCGGCCAAGACGTCCGGGCCCAGGTTGGCCAGCGACGGGTGGACGGCCTCGGCCCGGGGTGCCAGCAGCTCGACGACGGGGGCGTTGAAGCAGACGGCCACCCGGTCCCCGCAGGTCAGGGCCAGCCGGGCCTGTGGCTCCGGGCGGCGCCATTCCTGCCCGACCCGGTAGACGTGCCACGACCCTGCCATGCGCAGATGGCAGTGCAGGACGTGTCCCGAGTCGAACCGGACCAGCAGGTGCTTGCCCTGGGACTCGACACCCTCGACGGTCAGCCCTACGAGGCGTGCGGCAGGGAAGCCCTCGACCCGGGTGGTGGCGGCCGTCACCGGCCGGCCGGCCAGCCAGCGGTGAAGGGTGGCTGCGGTGCGGAACAGCGTGTCGCCTTCAGGCACCGGGCGTCACGCGTACCGGACGAGGCCCTTCGGCGAGGGCACGAACCCGGCCTGGCGCAGCGCGGGCTCCAGGCCGTGGGGATAGCGCTCGAGGGAGAGGCGGCGGAGACGTCCGCCTTCGACAAGGGTGGCGAGGGCGGCGACGGCTCGCTCCTCCCACACCCCGTCGAGGGGGCGGAGGGCGACGAGGCCCCGCGCACCGCGCTCCAGGTAGAGCGACGGGAGCCCGTCGAGGAGGACCACGTAGGCGCCCGCCACCCGCCGCGGCCGGGATTCGCCCTCCGCGCTGGGCCAGGGAAGGGCGACGCCGTAAGGGTTGGCGGGGTCGGTGGCAGCCAGGACGAGGGCAGGCTTCTGGTCGGCCGACGGCCGGGCTCGCAGCCGATCGACGGCCCCCGGGAGGGCGAACTGGGCGCCGCCCAGGCCGGCCACGAAGTAGCCCCGCCGCACCCGTCCTGCCTCCTCGAGGGCGCGGAGAACGGGATAGACGGCGGCGAACCCGCCGGGATGGCCCTCACCGCGCACCGCCTCCCGGGTGAGCACGCCGTGGCGTTCGAGCAGGGCGGCGGCGAGGCTGCGAGCCCGGTCGGTGGCGGTGACCTCCGCCTCCGGCAGGTCGGACTCGACGAGAGACCACCGACCCTGGGCCTTGGGTGGGCCGAGCACGGTGAGGGACCCCAACCGGGGCCGGCGCGAGGCCGAGCGGGTGGAGCGGGCCACCGAGCCGCCGACGAAGGCGCGGAGGGGCGCGAAGGAGTCGTTCGTGACTTCGCCGGCCCACACCAGGTCCCACAGGGCGTCGAGCGACGCCTTGTCGTCGCTGCCGGCCAGCTCACGGAAGAAGCAGGCGCCTCGCCGCTGGAGCACCTCCCGAATGCGGTCGTGCTCGTCGGACGAGGGCCGGTCACCGGCCGCTGTCCAACCCACCGGCCGAAGCGCGGCCGCCTGCTCGCGGAGCAACAGGACGACGCGGCCGTCGTCGCGGCCGAGGGGGCCGACGCCCAGCCACACCACCTCCCCCGCTGAAGTCAGCTCGTCGAGGAGGCGAGGGGTGTAGTCGGCCATCCGGGCGGGCAGCACATCCCGCTCGAGGACCGAGGCGGGGATGGCAACCCCCTGGAGCTGGGTGACAACCTCCAGGAGGCGGTCGAGGCGACCACTCCGTTCGGGCCCGGAGCCGGTGGCTTCCGAGCCGATCCCGTGCCAGGCGGGGAGGAATCGGGCCAGGGCGTCGGTGTCGACCGGCTCGACCTCCTTGCGGAGCGCGGCCAGCGAGCGCTGGCGGAGGCGGCGGAGGACCTCGGGATCGCACCACTCCCGCTCCTCGCCGTCGGGCCGGAAGGCACCGCGCAGCAGTCGGCCGCGGTCGGCCAGCCGGGCGAGGACGGCATCGACTGCGGCAGGAGGCAGCCCGAACCGGGTGGCCGGCTCGGCCGTGAGGAACGGCCCGTGGCCGCGGGCCCACCGGGCCAGGAGGGAGCCGAGTGGGTCGTCCACCGGCTCCAGGAAGGCCTCGGGCACGCCCGGCGGCGGGGCGACCCCAAGCGCGTCGCGGTAGCGGCCTACGTCTTCCACCGCGATGAGCCGCTCCTCGCCGGCCACCCGCACCTCCACCGCCCGTCGTTGAGAGACGAGCTCGACGGCGAAGTC
>JALZEC010000403.1 GCA_030862235.1 Actinomycetota bacterium
GACCCGGTCATCCACCGCCGGCGCTGGTTCCTCCTCGGGATCATGTGCCTGTCGCTGGTGATGGTCGTCATGTCGGTGGCGGGCCTGAACGTCGCCCTGCCCAGCATGCAGCGGGAGCTCAACGCCAATGCCAGCGCGCTGCAGTGGATCGTGGACATCTACGCCCTGGTTTTCGCCGCGCTGCTGTTGCCCGCGGGCGCCCTCGGAGACCGGTACGGGAGGAAGCATCGTCAGCGCCGTCTATCGCTCGTCGATTGACCTCGGCGGCCTTCCCCTCCCCCGCCCGTCGGGAAGCGGCCACCGAGTCGGTCGGCGCCGCGACCGTCATCGCCGATCAGCTGCCCGGCGGTGCCGAGCTTGCCTCCCGCGCCGGCGAGGCCTTCACCAGCGCGTTCAACGTGGCCGCCCTCATCGCCGTCGTGTTGATGCTGGTCGCCGCCGCGGTCGTGTTCCTGACGTTCAACCGCCGCATGGAGGAGGTGGCGGCGAGGGCCGCCGGGGAGGGCGCGGTGGAGGAAGGCGCGGTCGACGCCCAGGTTCTCGACGTGACCGACCTCGAGGTGGACGAGCTCGAGGTGGACGAGCTCAAGGATGCGCTCGAGGGCGAAGTGGCGGGCTGAGCATGGTCGACCTGGAGCCGCAGCCACAGTCGGGCGGGCGTGATCTCGACCCGCGGGTGGAACGGTCACGCCGGGTGATCCTCGGCGCTGCTCTCGACCTGCTCGGAGAGATCGGCTTCGGTGGCGTGACCATCGAAGCGGTGGCGGCTCGGGCGGGGGTGGGGAAGAGCACCATTTACCGCCACTGGCCCGGGAAGCTCGAGCTGATCGAGGACGCGATCTGCACGCTCAAGGCCCGGCTTGCCCCGCCTGCCGGGGAGACCACACGCGACCGCGTCATCCACGTCCTCCGGCAGGCGGCCTCGAACGTGGCCGACGCGCCCTGGTCCACGTGCCTCCCGGCAATCATCGACGCCGCCCAGCGGGACCCGGAAGTCAAGGTGATCCACCGGCGTCTGAGTTTGGAGCGGCGGCAGTTCCTGATCGACGTGCTGGCCGACGGCGTGGCCCGCGGCGAGATCTCGTCCGACCGCGACCTCGCCCTGGTTGCCGACTGTCTGTTCGGCCCTATCGTGGTCCGACGGCTCCTGCTTCACGAGCCACTGGATCCGGAGAACGTTCCCGCCTTGGTTGACGAGGTTCTGCGCGGGTAGACACCTCTTGGGTATGACCGATCTCGAGACCACGCCCGAAACCAGCCGTCCCGACGAGAACCTCGTCGCCATCGTCTTCGACAAGCCCAGCCGGGCGACCGAGGTGCTCGTCAACCTCATGAACCTCCACCGGGAGGGCGCGCTCCGCCTTGCCGACGCCGTGGTGATCGCCAAGGATGAATCGGGACGAGCACAGATCCAGCAGACGGTGGACATCACTCCGGCGAGAGGAGCCCTTCTCGGGGGTTGGTGGGGGTTGCTGGCCGGCCTGCTGGTGGGTGGCCCGCTGGCCGTCGTCGGGGGAGCAGCGGCGGGCGCGCTGTACGGGAAGCTGGTGGACAAGGGCCTGGACGACGGCTGGATCAAGCAGATGTCGGAGTGGCTCGAGGCGGGACGATCGGCGCTGTTGCTGCTCGTCAGCGTCGAGAACAAGGCTCAGGTGCTCCGCGAGCTCGGTCGGTACGAGGGCGAAGTGGTCTCGACCGACTTTCCCGAGCCGGTGCGACAGGAGTTGGAAGACGCCCTGCGTGACGAGCGTCGCTAGCGACTGATGCTCCCGCCGGTTATGCCGGCCGCCAGCGCGTGTCCCCGCCGACCAGCGCGCACAGCATCGCCAGCCCGTCCCGGGTAACGCCACGCTGCCCCTGCGGGGAGCAGGGTGCGCCGTCGGTCACCCCTTCGATCACGGGACCGGCGACCGTCGTGGCCGAAGGAAGTGCGGACGTGGGTTCCGCGACGGTGGGGATCGGATCCGTCGTATCGGTCGATGTTTCATTGCCGCCGTCGTCTCCACATCCGGCTGCGAGGGCGAATACCAACATCACGATGCAGGCACAGCGGTGCGCAGTTGTCATGGGTCGATTTCTTCCCCACGGTGGCCGCTTGACTCACCCAGCCGGTTCTAGTTCGCCAACCGAGACAGCATCGGGAATGCGATAGTCACAGCCTCACCGCCTTGGCGGGCAAGCCCGAACCATGGCGATCGGGCAGTCCGCAGTGGTCTTCACTGTACGGATCTTCCGCTTCCACTGCGCGGCCTGTCACCCGTATGGTCGTCGCATGGGGATCATCGGCAGGATCCTGGTCCGGACCCGCGGCTCGTGATGCCGGGGCGCCAGCAGGCCCTTGTCTGGGGTGGCGTGGCGATCGTCGTCGTGTTCGCCTACGGGTGGTGGGCGGTGTCGCTTCCGCCGTTCTCCTGGCAGGCGACGGCCGCCGTCGTCGGCGGCGGTGCGGTTGGCCTGCTCGTCGGATCCCGTCGGCGACGACGATCGAGGGGAGAAGGACCGGCGACCGGAGTGGGCTGGTGGCTGGCCGTGGCAGGGGCCGTGGCGCTGTGGCAGCTCGTCGCCTACGTGCAGGCACCGCGCCACGAGCACCCGACCGTCAGCTCGCTGGCGAACGCCCTGCTCGAGACGCAGCCGGCGCGGGCTACGGCCTTCGTCCTCTGGGTCCTTGGCGGGGTCGCGCTCGCCCAGCGCCGGTGACCTGGCGTGCCGTCACCCTCGCTGGCTTCGGGATTCTCGCCGCCGTTGCCGTTGTCCTGGAGGTCTGGGCCCGCCGATCCCGTCGCCTGTGCACATTCAGCCAAGCCTTGACAGCCCTTCTTCGGATCCGGGCGGCGCGGCTCTTTCTGCTCGCCGGATGGCTGTGGCTCGGTTGGCACTTGTTCGTGAGGGTCGAACCGGGATGATTGGCGCCGAGTTCACGCCACGCTCGGGAACAGGGCGAGGAAGGTGAGGTTGTCGATCCAAAGCGACCGCACCCCACCGCTGCCGTAGCCGACCGCGCCCGCCCAGGCGTGGTAGGCGAGGCGTGTCGCGCCGGACGCGTCCATGAAAACGTCGGGGCCGCTCGGTCCCACGGCGGCCCCGTGCGATGCCATCCAGGGCCCGAGGAGTGACCCGTTCAGGCACGGGCCGAGGGGCGAGACGCACCAGGCGTAGCCGATCGATGCCTTGGTCGTGTCCCAGCGGTTCGCCCCATAGAACAGGAAGTAGACGCCGTTCTTGGCAACCATCGACGGCCCCTCGATGACCGACCCCTGCCAGCCCACGTCGGCCGAGAGGAGGAGCGAGCGTGAGCCCACGAGCGAGCGACCGTCGTTGCTGAGCTGTTGCGACCAGAGGTGACTCCGGCGTCCGAGGGCGTTGTCGTCGCTCTTCCAGACGAGGAAGGAGCCAGAAGGGGTCACGATCGGGCTCGGGTCGATCGACCCCCCGTTCTCGAGCTGGCAGAGGAGCGGTCCCGAGGAGGTATCGGTGAAGGGCCCGCCCGGAGTGGCTGAGGTCGCCACCGAGATGCACTGTCGGCCGGATGCCGCGTGCCGCGTCGTGTAGTACATGAGGAAGGCACCCGCTCGAGGGAGGACATCGGGTGCCCACGTCAGGCCGGGGCGGGCCCACGCCGGAAGCACGGGCAGGGGGTCGCTCGGTGCCGTCCACGTGCTCAGGTCGGGCGAGCTCATCACCTGCAGGTTCCTGCCGCCGCTGCCGGTGGAGTACGCCCAGTAGCGGCCTTCGACCAGGATCACGGAGGGGTCCGGGAAGTCGCCGCCGTACACGGGGACGGTCGAGACGGCAGCCGCTGGGTGGGCCGGCATGAGCACAAGCACGACCGCCATGACTGTGACCAGGAGACTCCGCCGCATCCGCCGTCCTTCCGTCCGAGAGCCCGAGCTCCTCACGCTAACCGGTGCCCGCGGTCAGATCTCGGCCATCCGACCAGCGGAGCGACGGGGCCGACCAAGACTTGGTGGTCCTCGTCGCGCCGCCTTGCCGGCGGGGTTCAGTGGATCAGGCCCCGGTAGTCGTCGCGACTCACGGCCTCGGCGGTCAACGACCCGTCGCCCCGAGGGATCTCGATCCTCTCGCCTCGCAGCTCGAAGCGAACCTGTCCGATTCCTGGTTGGGCCGTCAGCGTGCAAACAAGCTCGACGATGAGGTCAAGCTGGGTAGCCCCGGTCGCCTCGGCGAAGGTTGACGAGAGGCCGACCGTCGCCACGCCGGCGGAAAC
>JALZEC010000013.1 GCA_030862235.1 Actinomycetota bacterium
GCCCTGGCCGTCGTTCTGTTCACCCTGTTCCACCCCGGAATCCGCCAGCCGCAGGGGATCGACGACCTGGACGCCGACGCCGCCGTGTGGCCTCGGGCCGCGCCGCGGGCCCCCCTCGCCCACGCCGAGGAACTGCCGCCGGTGCCGCAGGCAACCAGTGGGAACGGGGCCAACGGAAGGGCGCCAGTGAGGCGTCGCAACCCCGCGCCGTGAACCCGTCCGGGCGGGCTGGACGGGTCCATACCAAGGAGGACTAGCGTGTTGCGGGCTTTGGGCCCAACGCGTAGGTTGCGCGTGAATTCACAAAGTGTGCGGGGGCACCGGTTCAGCCGCCGGTGACTCTTGCGGGGAAGGAAGCGTGGAGGAGCGGCACAACGAGGCCGAACGGGGCGAGGCGCTCCGCTCGGTCATCAGGGCTGGGAGGACGTCGATCCTGGCGCGCGCCGCCACCACCGTCGAAGCAGAACCAGCAAGTCGTACCAAGGGCGAGCTGTATCGCACCTTCGGCAACGGCTACACCCGGGCGTTCGAGTTGGCGGTGACGCCGACGCTCTTCGGGCTCATGGGCTACGGACTCGATCGCTGGTTGGGCATCATCCCCGTGCTCACCCTGGTCTTCGCGTTGACCGCCTTCCTCAGCCTGCTGCTGTCCACCTGGTCGGGCTACGTGGAGCAGATGAAGTCCCTGGAGAGCGCCGGCCCCTGGGCGAGGGCGAGCACACCCGCACCTGCCGTACCTGCCGCACCGGCTATACCCGTCGTACCTGCCGCACCAGCTGTACCTGCCGTACCTGCCGCACCTGCTGTACCCCCACCGGTGTCGGCCAACGAGGCGCTGGCGTGAGCCCCGCCGAACCCCTCGAGTCCCTCGACGAGATGCAGCGTGACTCCGGGCCGGCGGTGGAGCAGGCCGTGGCCATGGACATGGTGCGCCGCACGCTCCCCGCCCTGCCCGTGCTCGTGCTCGTCGCCGGGATCATCTGGGGCGTGGACGGCGCCATCTCCGCCGGCTTCGCCATCGCCCTGGTCATCGTCAACTTCCTCGTGTCCGCCAGCATCCTCGCCCGGGCCGCCAGCATCGGGCTGCCGCTGCTCATGGCCGCCGCCCTCGGCGGGTTCGTGGCCCGCCTGGCTCTGCTCACGCTCGCCTTCTTCCTGGTCAAGGACCAGGCCTGGATGGAGCTCGTGCCCTTCGGTCTCACCCTGATCGTCACCCACCTGGGGCTCCTCATGTGGGAGACCCGGCAGATGTCCATCTCCCTGGCCTTTCCCGGGGTCAAGCCAAGACCGCCCGCCGTGGCCCGAACGACAGACAGCGAGAGGGGATGATCGCCATGCTCAGCGCGCTCCACTTCCCGCCCATCGGAGAGATCGTTGAGTGGAAGGCGATCGCCCTCAAGGGGTCCCCGTTCGAGATCAACAAGGTCGTGCTGCTGACATGGGCGGCGGCGATCATCACGTTCGTGTTGTTCTGGATCGCGGGCCGGCGGGCAGCGGCGGGAAACCTGGTCCCGACGGGTGTTCAGAACGTCGTGGAGATGGGGATCGACTTCATCCGCAACGAGATCATCCTGCAGACGATCGGCCCCCACGGGATGGGCTGGACGCCGTTCCTCGCCTCGATGTTCTTCTTCCTCTTGTTCTGCAACCTGTTCGAGGTGGTCCCGATCATCGAGTTCCCGGTGACCGCCCGCATGGCCGTGCCCGCCTTCCTGGCCATGCTGGTCCTCGTCATCTTCATCGTCGTCGGGCTGAAGAGCCAGGGGCTGACCTACTTCAGGTCGGTCATGGTCCCGCCCGGGGTGCCCACCGCGCTCAAGCCCCTCGTCGCCGGTATCGAGTTCCTCTCGACCTTCTTCGTCCGTCCCTTCTCACTGGCCGTCCGGCTGTTCGCCAACATGCTGGCCGGCCATCTCCTGATAGTGACCTTCGCCGTGCTGACCGCCGCAATGTTCACCAAGAGCATCTTGGCCGTGCTCCTGCCGCTGCCGCTCGCCATGCTCGTGCTGGTGTGGGGCTTCGAGGTCCTGATCGCGGTGCTGCAGGCGTTCATCTTCACCATCCTGACCGCCGTGTACATCGGCGACTCCATGTCATCCGAGCACTAGGAGGAACGTTGGCCATCCCCATCCTCGCCCAGGCCGAAATGACGGAGGGCCTGAACGGCATCGGCGCCGGTATCGGTTACGGCGCCGCCGCTATCGGCCCGGGCATCGGCATCGGCATCGTGGTCGGCAACGCCATCACGGCCATGGCCCGCCAGCCGGAAGCGGCAGGCATGGTCCGGACGACGATGTTCCTCGGCATCGCCTTCACGGAGGCCCTCGCCCTCATCGGGTTCGTCGTCTTCATCCTTCTCAAGTTCGCGTAAGGAGTAAAGCTCATGATCACGGGACTCATCCTGGCGGCGCAGGAGACGAAGAACCCGATCGTTCCGGAAGCCAACGAGATCATCTGGGGCTCGATCGCGTTCGTCATCCTGTTCATCGCTCTCAAGAAGAAGGCCTATCCACAGGTGAAGAAGGGGATGGAAGCCCGCACCGAGCGGATCCGGGACACGCTGGCCCAGGCCGACAGTGCGAAGGACGAGGCGCAGGCCGTGCTCGAGGACTATCGCCGCCAGCTGTCGGACGCCAAGAACGAGTCGGGTCGCATCATCGAGGAGGCGCGCCAGGCGGCGGACAAGATCCGCCAGGACCTGCGCAAGCAGGCCGAGGACGAGGTCGCGGAGATCAAACAGCGGGCCCAGGACGACATCACCGCCCAAGCCAACCGGGCCATGGCCGACCTCCAGGCGCGGGTCTCGCTAATGGTGATCGAGCTGACCGAGAAGGTGGTCGGGAAGAACCTCGACCGTGACGCCAACAAGGCGCTCATCGAGCAGTTCATCCGGGAGATGGAGACCACTTCTTGAGCACCACCTCGGGGGCCGGGCCAGAGCGGGTGGACGCCTACGCCAACGCCATCCTGGAGATCGCCAAGGGCGAGGACCTCCTCGAGCGGGTGACCAACGAGCTCTTCCACTTCGCCCGGGCGGTGGAGCGGTCGGAGGAGCTGCGCCAGACGATCACCAACCAGGACATTCCTCCCGAGAAGCGCCAGGCAATCATCGAGGAGCTGGTGGGGCTGAAGTCGTCACCCCTCACGACCAGCCTGGTGTCGTTCGTGGTGGGCGTCGGGCGGGCCCGCGAGCTGGTCAAGATCATCGACAAGCTGGTGGAGCGGTCGGCGGCCGAGCAGGACCGCGAGGTGGCTCAGATTCGGTCGGCCATGCCTCTCGACGACGAGCAGAAGGAGCGCGTGGGCAAGGCCTTGGGCTCGGCGCTCGGCAAGCAGCTCGACGTGCGAGTGGTCATCGATCCGAGCGTCATCGGCGGGCTGGTGGCCAGGGTGGGCGACACGGTGATCGACGCGTCCGTGCGAAACCGCTTGGACCAGATCAGAGAGTCGTTGTGAGCGGGGCGAACGCCGCGCCGCCGCGCAGCGCTGTTCACGTAGTGCAGTTTTCGGTCCGGTTCATCCGGCTCAACCAGCGAGGGCGCTAGATGGCTGTTTCCATGCCCGACTTCGAGCTCAACCCCGACGAGATCGCTGACGTCCTGCGTCGCCACCTGTCCGACTACAAGCCGAGCGTCGAGCAGCAGCGCGTCGGTCGCATCATCGAGGTCGGCGACGGCATCGCCCGGGTCTCCGGCCTGCCCCGGGTCTCGGTCAACGAGCTGCTCGAGTTCGAGGGCAACACATTCGGCCTGGCGCTGAACCTGGACGAGGAGTCGATCGGCGCCGTCGTCCTCGGCGGCATGGATCACATCCAAGAGGGCCAGACCGTCTCCTCCACCGGCCGCATCCTGTCAGTGCCGGTCGGCGACGAGCTCCTCGGGCGGGTGGTCAACCCGCTGGGCGAGCCGATCGACGGGGAGGGGCCGCTCAACGCCAAGACGAAGCGCCGGCTGGAGGTTCAGGCCCCGGGCGTGATCCACCGCCAGCCGGTGAAGGAGCCGCTGCAGACCGGCATCAAGTCCATCGACTCGATGACACCGATCGGTCGGGGCCAGCGGGAGCTGATCATCGGCGACCGCAAGACCGGGAAGACGGCCATCGCCGTCGACACGATCATCAACCAGAAGGGCCAGGGCGTGAAGTGCATCTACGTCGCCGTCGGCCAGAAGGGCTCGACGGTGGCCGAGGTGGTGGCCAGCCTGGAGGAGTACGGCGCCATGGAGTACACCGTCGTGGTGAGCGCGCCCGCCGCCGATCCGGCGCCGTTCAAGTACCTCGCCCCCTACGCCGGCTGTGCCATGGGCCAGCACTGGATGGACGAGGGGGACGCCGCCCTCGTGGTCTACGACGACCTGTCCAAGCAGGCCGAGGCCTACCGGCAGCTGTCGCTGCTCCTCCGCCGCCCGCCCGGCCGCGAGGCCTACCCGGGCGACGTCTTCTACCTCCACAGCCGCCTCCTCGAGCGCTCGGCCAAGCTGTCCGACGACCGGGGCGGCGGCTCCCTGACCGCCCTCCCCATCATCGAGACCAAAGAGGGCGACGTCTCCGCCTACATCCCGACCAACGTCATCTCGATCACCGACGGCCAGATCTACCTTCAGACCGACCTCTTCCGCTCCGGCGTGCGTCCGGCCGTCGACGTGGGGATCTCGGTCTCCCGGGTGGGTGGGAACGCCCAGATCAAGGCGATGAAGTCGGTGGCGGGCACGCTGAAGCTCGACCTGGCCCAGTTCCGGGAGCTGGAGTCGTTCGCCAGCTTCGGCTCCGAGCTGGACAAGCACTCCCAGGCCCAGCTCGACCGGGGCTACAAGCTCACCGAGCTGCTCAAGCAGAACCTGCACTCGCCGATGCGGGTCGAGGAGCAGGTCGTGTCGCTCTTCGCCGGGACCAAGGGCTACATGGACGACATCGACAAGGAGCAGGTCCGTCGGTTCGAGTCGGAGCTGCTCGAGGAGTTTCGCAGCCGTCACCGCGAGCTCCTGGACTCCATCCGGTCCGAGGGCAAGCTCCCCGACGAGGATGTCCTCGGCAAGGCGATCGACGAGTTCAAGGAGCGGTTCCAGCCCGAGGAGAAGTCCGAGGAGAAGTCCGAGCAGAAGTCCGAGGAGAAGTCCGAGGAGAAGTCGAAGAAGGACGAGAACGGCAGCGAGGACTCCGGGGGCGACGGGGAGTGACCTCCCCTCGCGAGAGGTGGTAGTGGCCTATGGCCAGCGGACAGGAACGAAAGCTGCGACGGCGGATCAAGAGCGTCCAGTCGACCAAGAAGATCACGCGGGCGATGGAGCTGATCGCCGCCAGCCGGATCGTCAAGGCGCAACAGCGGGTGGCGGCGGCGCGGCCCTACAGCGAGCAGATCAGCGAGGTCATGAAGGCCCTTGCCGGGTCCGGCGCGGCGCTGGACCATCCCATGCTCGAGGACCGCGAGGAGATCAACCGGGTCGGGTTCATCGTCGTCGGCGCCGACCGGGGCCTGGCCGGCGCCTACAACACGCAGGTGATCCGAGCCGCTGAGCGGGGGATCCGAGAGGTGCGGGACGAGGGCAAGGACTACGGGCTGATCATCTCGGGCCAGAAGCCGCAGGGCTACTTCCGCTACCGCGGCTACCGCATCGACGACGCCTTCGGCGGCTACACCGAGCAGCCGTCCTACGAGGACGCCAGGCGGATCGGGGAGGCCGTCGTCGGCCCCTACGAGGAGGGCGAGTTGGACGAGGTCAGGCTGGTGTACACCCGCTTCCTGTCGGCCGGCAGCCAGAAGGTGGTCACGAGCCAGCTCCTTCCCGTCGAGCGGGGCGAGATCGAGGACCGGGCTGCCCAGGGCGCTCAGGCGCAGTACGAGATGGAGCCCGAGCCGGAGCGCATCCTCGAGGAGCTCCTGCCCCGCTATGTGGAGGCCCTCATCTACGCCGCGCTCCTCGACGCCGCCGCCAGCGAACACGCCGCCCGGCAGCGGGCCATGAAGGCCGCCACCGACAACGCCGAAGAGCTCATCGACACCCTGTCCGTCGAAGCGAACAAGCTGCGCCAGGCGGGCATCACCACCGAGATCATGGACATCGTCGGCGGGGCCGAAGCCCTGCGCCAGGCGAGCAGCGGCAAGGTGGACTACCTCCCCGACACCGTCCTCAGCCGCGACCTACTTCGTGATTACCTCGACCGCCCAGGAGCGCGCATATGACAACCGGACAGGCAGACCAGACCACCCCGACTCCGCCGCCCGACCAGCCCCGTCCCGACCAGGCAGCGGACGGGGCCGCCCAGCCCGATGGCCAGCTCAAGGACGGGCGCGTGGTCGCCGTCGCCGGCCCGGTCGTCGACGTGGAGTTCCCGCCGTCGGCCCTGCCGGAGATCAACAACGCTCTGGTGATGGAGGCCGAGCTCGAGGGCGAGAAGATCGACATCGTCGCTGAGGTGGCCCAGCACATCGGCGAGTCCCGGGTGCGGGCCATCTGCATGAAGCCGCCGGACGGGCTGCGCCGGGGCTCGACCGCCCGCAACACCGGATCGCCCATTACCGTCCCTGTCGGCGAGGGCGTGCTGGGCCACGTGTGGAACGTCATCGGCGAGCCCCTCGACACCGACGGCGAGCCGGTGGAGGAAGGGATCGCCGACCGCTGGAGCATCCACCGCCCGGCGCCCCCCTACCCCGACCTCGAGCCCCAGTCCGAGATCTTCGAGACGGGGATCAAGGTCATCGACCTCCTGGCCCCCTACGTGCAGGGCGGCAAGGTGGGGATGTTCGGCGGCGCCGGCGTGGGCAAGACCGTCATCATCCAGGAGATGATCCGCCGGGTCGCCGAGCAGCACGGCGGTGTGTCGGTCTTCGCCGGTGTCGGCGAGCGCACGCGCGAGGGAAACGACCTCTGGCTGGAGATGCAGGAGTCGGGCGTCTTCGAGAAGGCCGCCCTCGTGTTCGGCCAGATGGACGAGCCGCCGGGGGTGCGGCTGCGGGTGGCCTTGTCAGCGCTCACTATGGCCGAGTACTTCCGGGACGAGAAGGGCCTGGACGTGCTCCTCTTCGTCGACAACATCTTCCGGTTCGTGCAGGCCGGCTCCGAGGTGTCAACCCTTCTGGGCCGCATGCCCTCGGCCGTGGGCTACCAGCCCACCCTCGCCGACGAGATGGGCGAGCTGCAGGAGCGGATCACGTCCACGAAGGGCCGGTCGATCACCTCGCTCCAGGCGGTGTACGTCCCCGCCGACGACTACACCGACCCTGCCCCGTTCACCACGTTCACCCACCTCGACGCCACCACCGAGCTGTCCCGTGACA
Organism: Actinomycetota bacterium; assembly: GCA_030862235.1. GTDB lineage: Bacteria > Actinomycetota > Acidimicrobiia > Acidimicrobiales > AC-14 > JALZEC01. The sequence goes on from JALZEC010000013.1 coordinate 7,274, forward strand.
TCGCCTCCCGGGGCATCTACCCGGCGGTCGACCCGCTGGCCTCGACCTCGCGGGTCCTGGCCCCGGAGATCGTGGGGGAGCACCACTACAACGTGGCCCGCGAGGTGCAGGAGGTGCTCCAGCGGTACAAGGAGCTTCAGGACATCATCGCCATCCTCGGTGTCGACGAGCTCTCCGAGGAGGACAAGCTGACCGTCCAGCGGGCGCGCAAGATCGAGAAGTTCCTGTCCCAGCCCTTCTTCGTGGCCGAGCAGTTCACCGGTATCGAGGGGATCTTCGTCTCGATCGACGAGACCGTCGACTCGTTCGAGCAGCTGATCAACGGGGAGATGGACGACATCCCGGAGCAGGCGTTCTTCAACGTCGGCGGCGCCGACAGCGCCCGGGAGAAGGCCAAGACGCTCTCGAAGGAGGAGCGCGAGGGCGAGGGGGAGGCGGCGTAGCCGTGCCCATCGAAGTCGACCTGGTCTCGCCCGAACGCATCCTGTTCTCGGGGGAGGCGGACATGGTGGTGTGCCGCACCATCGACGGCGGCGAGGTGGCCTTCCTCCAGGACCACGTTCCGTTCCTGGCCGCCCTGGAGATCGCCAGCGCCCGCATCAAGAAGCCGGACGGCGACTACGAGGTGGCGGCCGTGCACGGCGGCTTCGTGCACGTCAAGGACAACAAGGTTGTCATCCTCTCCGACGTGGCTGAGATGAAGGACCAGATCGACGAGGAGCGGGCCCGCCGGGCCAAGGACGACGCCGATCAGCGGCAGCAGAAGGAGGAGGACGACACCGAGGCGGAAGCCGCCCTCCGCCGGGCCCAGGTCCGCCTCGAGGTCGCCGAACGCAGCTAGGGCGCCCGGGGCGGGCCCACCGTACGCCCGGCCCCGGTCTCCCGGGGCTGCCGGGCCCCCAAGCCCGCCGGCCGCACGTCCCCTTTTCGCCGCCCCCCTCCCCGTTTTGCGGCGTTCAACCCACTTCCGGCGTCGAAACCACCGAAAACGGGGGGTTCGCCGCCGGAGAAGGCGAGTGTCATAGGGTCCTGCTGGAATAGTAGGGCATGGAAAGCAAGGAGAAGCAGTGGCGGGTGCTGGCGGCGGGGCAGCACGGCGTCGTGAGCGCTCGCCAGCTGCGAGAGCTCGGGTTGTCCCCTCGCCAGGTGGAGCGGCGCGTGCACCGCGGAGAGTTGCTGGCGGTGCACCGCGGCGTCTACCGAATCGC
>JALZEC010000032.1 GCA_030862235.1 Actinomycetota bacterium
CGTTGGAGGGGGGTCGCCCCTATGCCGCCTCTTCCATGTCGGGCTTGTAATCCGCCTGCCGGGCAAGGCTGACCAGCTTGGCCCTGTGGGAGAAGGCCTGCTGCGCGGCTTCCTTGTTGGCGTTGTCGCCGTTCCACGTCTCCATGGCGACCTGCTGGAGCGCCCGGGCGTAGGAGAAGCTGACCTGCCACGGCACGTTGCCGATCACGTTCATGGCGTTGAGGTGAGCGGTGGCCTGCTCGGGGGACTGCCCACCGGACAGGAAGCAGACGCCAGGTACGGAGGCGGGAACGTTGCGGCGGAGCACCCTGAGGGTCTTCTCGGCCACCTCGTCGACCCCGGCCTGCTCGGGGCAGTCCTTCCCCGAGATGACCATGTTGGGCTTGAGGATCATTCCCTCGTAGTTGATGCGGTGCTCGTGGAGGGCGTTGAAGACGGCCCGCAGGGTCGCGTCGGTCACCTCGTAGCACCGGTCGATGGTGTGGTCCCCGTCGATGAGTACCTCCGGCTCGACGATGGGGACAAGGCCTCCCTCCTGGCAGAGGGCGGCGTAGCGGGCCAACGCGTGGGCGTTGGCGTTGATGCACAAGGTGCTGGGCATCCCATCGTCGATCGTGATGACGGCGCGCCACTTGGCGAACTTGGCCCCCATCTCGACGTACTCCTCGATGCGCTCACGAAGACCGTCCAGACCCTCGGTGACCTTCTCTCCCGGGGCCAGAGCAAGCGGCTTGGCGCCGGTGTCAACTTTGATGCCGGGCAGGATGCCGAGGTCGTTGAGCATCTCCACGAAGCCCTTGCCGTCCGTCGACTTCTGCCGGATCGTCTCGTCGTAGAGGATGATCCCGCTGATGTAGTCGGAGGAGTTGGGAGAGGTCACCAGCAGCTCCCGGTAGTCGCGCCGGCTCTGCTCCGTCGACTCGATCCCCACCTTTTCGAATCGTTTGGTGATCGTGCCCGTGCTTTCGTCGGCCGCCAGAATCCCCTTCCCCGGAGCCACCATCTGCTGAGCTATCTGAGCGAGATCGTTGGAACCCATCGTCGGAACCCTCCTGTGCGGCTCGCCACCAATTGACATCCGTCTGTTGCCTTGCTGCCAAAGGCCGAGTGCCACGGAGAAATCGGCACGCCCGGCAAAACAACGTTAGCCCGAGGCAGGCAAGGGGGAGAAAACGTGGGCCTTCGACCAGGGCTCAGCTCTCGATGAGCTTTGCCAAAGGACTGTCGTCCAGTTTGGCCAGCAGCTCGGCTACGTCCTCGTAGACGGCGACCGCGCCCGCCTCCTCGAGTTGCTCGGCGCTCGAGCCGCCGGTGAGCACGCAAACCGTCTGCACGCCAAGCTTGGCTGCGGCCTCGACGTCCCACGGGGTATCACCGACGACGAGTGTCCGCTCGGGATCCAACTCCAGCTTCTTGAGCGCCGCCTCGAAGATGTCTGGCGCGGGCTTGCTGTGCTCGACGTCCCCCTTCGACACGACCTCGTCAATGTGCTCGTCGGCATCCACTGCCTCTCTGAGACGGGCGATGTCCTCTTCGTTCGACGACGTCGCCAGCACGACGCGTGCCCCCCGACGGTCGACCTCCTCGAGCAGATCGGACGCCTTGGGGAAGGCCTTGATCCACTCCTTGTACGGCTCGTAGTGGTGGGAGTGCCGCTCCGTGGCCTCCTCGCTCTCCCGGCCGATCAGTCGGTGAACGAGCTGGTCCGAACCCATGCCGATCAGGGGGTGAATCTTGTAGACGGGAACGTTCTCGTTGACGTCCTGGAACGCTCGCCACCAGGCGACGGCATGGAAGTAGTTGGTGTCGACAAGGGTTCCGTCGACGTCGAAGATGATTGCGGGACGGTCTTCAGGCACGGCGCACGCCTACCCCAAGGGACTGCGGCTCATGCGTGCGCGAGGTGCGTTTACGTCCGGACGACGAAGTTGAAGGTCCCTTCCTTGCCAGTGCCTGCGTCCCGCATGTCGATCTCGCACTCCTGCCGGTAGATCCCGTCCCTCGCATTCGCGGCCTCGCCCGGAAAGTACAGCTGCGTGGTCAGGATGGGCCCGTTGGGTGCCTGCACCTTCACGTGGATGTGGCGCGTCCGGCCCGAATACAAACCGGGCACGACCGTCTCCACCCGGTACTGGCCCTGGCTGTCCGTGAAGATGTGGCCCCGAAGCTTGTACGTCTGGTTGTCGTACTGCCCGGACGCGTCCGCCTGCCACACGTCGATCAGTGCCCGGCCCACGGGCTGGCACGAGGTCGTGAGGACGGAGCCGGTGAGCAACAAGCGGGTCCCCGAGTTGACGTCGGCGTAGAGGTTCGCCTTCTCGGGTGAGCGCGCCTTGAAGTAGGGGCCCTCCGTCTGGGCCGGCGTGACGTCATCCGCGTCCCCGCACTCGGGGGTGAGCGGAAGCGAGCCGGCGGTGGGCGCGGCGGTGGTTGGCGTCTCTGCTGCTCGAGGCGCCGCGGACGTCGCCTGGCCCCCGGCCGTCTCGCCCGAATCTCCGCCTCGACTGCACGCGGCGAGGATGCTGGCAACAGCCACACCAACCCCGCCGCCGAGGAGCGTTCGGCGGTGGAGGAGGAAGGGAGGGGGAGATTGAGAGGCCGGACCGTCGGTCGTCATGCTCTCCATCTTCGCCGATTCACCTCCGCCTGCCCCCGGGAAACGCCTGGGAGGATCCGGAGAGACCGGGACCGGACACCGATCGGCCCGGTACCATTGACTTGCCGGCGGCGTGGCCGAGTGGTTTAGGCAAGGGCCTGCAAAGCCCTGTACACCGGTTCGATTCCGGTCGCCGCCTCAAGCTCCTGACCTGGTGTACTGCCTGAGCAGAGGCCGTCGCACGGTTCAGCTCGTGCCGCGCACGGTGTCCGTCGGCAATTCTGCCGCGGTCAGCCGTCTGGCGGGAGCGCGACCGCGGCGTAGCGCCTCTTGCCTTCGTCGCGGGCGAGGCGCTCGAGGTCGGCGACGTAGGCCGCTTCAGGGCCGCCGACAGGCTGTACTGCTGGGCGGCTGACGCCCGCCGGTATACTACTCACTATACTCAGCGAACACGGAGCTAGGGTCTGGATCAGTGATCCAGGATACGCGTCAGACCCCGTCGTGGGGGTCTAAAATCGGGCCCGGGTAGGGCCTTAGCCGAGGAGAACCGCGTGGCACAGAATAACAGTAGCAACGGGAGCGGCTACCAGGCTGGTGTGAAGAAGTACGCCGACACCTACTGGACCCCCGATTACGTGCCGTTGGACACCGACATCCTGGCCGTCTTCAAGGTGCTTCCCCAGCCGGGCGTGCCGCGCGAGGAAGCGGCCGCGGCGGTGGCCGCCGAGTCATCCACCGGCACCTGGACGACGGTGTGGACCGACCTGCTCACCGATCTCGAGTTCTACAAGGGTCGGGCCTACCGGATCGACCCGGTGAACGACGATTCCGGCGCCTTCTTCGCCTTCGTCGCCTACCCGATGGACCTGTTCGAGGAAGGCTCGGTCGTCAACGTCCTGACCTCGCTCGTGGGGAACGTCTTCGGCTTCAAGGCAATCCGCAGCCTGCGCCTCGAAGATGTTCGCTTCCCGGTGGCGTACGTGAAGACCTGCGGCGGCCCCCCCAACGGCATCCAGGTGGAGCGCGACCGCCTCGGCAAGTACGGGCGCGCGCTGCTGGGCTGCACGATCAAGCCCA
>JALZEC010000057.1 GCA_030862235.1 Actinomycetota bacterium
CTCCTACAGCGCCACGCCCCCCGACTTCGGGGCTCTGCTCATCCAGCGCCGCCGCTGGGCCAACGGCGGGTTGATCATCCTCCCCAAGCTGCTTCGGCACCTGGTCCGCCGACGGCGCGATGCCGGATCCCGGGAGGGACTGATGCGGGTCCACTACCTGACCTCGATCAGCGGCGCCAACGTCGGGCTCCTGGTCCTGCTGAGCTACCCGTTCTCGGCGGCCGAGGGTGCGGCATGGCTGCCGGTGGCCGCCGTGCCCTACTTCCTCCTCTACGCCCGAGATCTGCATCTGGCGGGCTACAGCTACGCGGACGTCCTCCGGGTCTATGCCCTCAACCTTCTACTCATCCCCGTGAACCTGGCCGGGGTGCTCAAGTCCCTGCACCAGGGAGTGTCGGGACACAAGATCCCCTTTGGGCGGACCCCGAAGATCGAGGGCCGCACCCGGACGCCTCGGCGGTATCTGGTGGCAGAGCTTGTGCTGCTCGCCTACTGGTCCATGGGACTCGTGTCGGACCTCTTCGCCACCCGCTGGGGCCACGCTGCCTTCCAGGCCGTCAACGTTGCCCTTCTGAGCTACGCCGTCACCCGCTTCATCGGATGGCACCAGCTCGTTGCCGACCTCCGGCCCCGACCACGAGCGGTAAAGAAGGCCGATCAAGCAGATTCAGCCGGCGCGATCAACCGAGCGGCGGCGTGAGATGACGCCCCTTGCAGGCCAAGGGCTGCACGCGGCGTTCCCGCGTTCGTCGATCTGACGCCGCTCGCTTGCCTCCAAGACGGCCACCGGTTACTACAGAGCCGTGAGGTCCGGCCGACCCAACCGGGGCGCCCGCGACCTGGGCGGGTCTGCGGCCGGACAGCGCGGCCTCGCCCGGCCCGCAGCGGTGATGGCCGTCGGGACGACCGTTTCCCGCCTCACCGGCCTCGGCCGCATGGCGGCCCTGGCATTCGCTCTGGGAGTAGCCGAGTCGCGCCTCGCCGACTCCTACAACATCGCCAACACCCTGCCCAACGTGATCTACGAGCTGGTCATCGGGGGCGTCCTCACCTCCGTCTTCATTCCGGTGCTCGTCGAAGAACTTCATACCCGCCGCCATGATGAGGCGTGGGCGGCGGTTTCGACCATGGTGGCCACCTCGGTGACCGTGCTGGTGCTCGTAACCGCAGTGACGGTGGTCTTGGCGCCGTGGATCGTCCGCATCTTCACACTCCGCGTGACCGGCCCCGACGCGAGCGAGCAGCAGGAGCTGGCGACCTTCTTCCTCCGAGTCTTCGCCCCACAGATCGCGTTCTACGGGTTTGCCGCCATCGCCGGCGCCCTGCTCAACGCCCACAACCGCTTCGCCGTGCCGATGTTCGCGCCGATCCTCAACAACCTGGTCGTGATCGGCACGTTGCTCCTGTTCGCCGCTCTCGTCTCCGGAACGCCGACGAACGCCAGCGTCAACGCCAACACGGGCCAGAAGCTCCTGTTGGCGCTCGGGACGACCGGCGGCGTAGCCGTGATGGCACTGGCCCACTTGCCGTTCCTCCGAGAGCTACCGGGACGACTCCGCGCCCGGGCGAACTTTCGCCACCCAGCGGTGCGGAAGCTGGCGCGGCTCTCGATGTGGACAGTGGTTTACGTTCTGATCAATCAGATCGGCTTTGCCGTCTCCCTCTACCTCGCCAATCAGATGCAGGGCGGGCCGACCGCCTACTACACCGCGTTTGCCTTCTTCCAACTCCCGTACGGGATCGCGGCGGTATCGATCATGACCGCGCTGGTGCCCACGTTGTCCGCGCGGCACGTCGCCGGCGACGACGCTGACTTCGGCGCTCATGTGGCCGGGGGGCTCCGGGCGACGGGCCTGCTTCTCGTGCCCGCCACCGCCGTGTACCTGGTCCTCTCTGAACCGCTGATTCAGACCCTTCTGCAGCACGGAGTCATGCGCCAGAACAGCACTGAGCTCGTCGCCGCCACCCTCCAGGTGTTCGCTCTGGGCCTGCTCCCGTTCTCGGCGTTCGTCCTGTTCCTGCGTGCGTTCTACGCGCGCCAGGACGCTCGCACCCCTGTAGTGCTGACCATCGTCAACAATCTCGTAACCGTGATCCTCGACTTCGTGCTCTTTCCGCACCTCCAGGTCCGAGGGCTGGCGCTCGCGCACTCGCTCGGGTACGTCGCCGCGGCAACGTTGGCCGGGGTGCTGTTGGCTCGGCGGGTTGGCGACCTCGAGACACGTCGCACGCTGGTGCAGCTGACGAAGGTCGCGGCCGCCTCGTTGCTGGCGGCAGCGGCGATGCTCCTTTCTGTCGAGCTGGTGGACCGCACACTTCCGCCGGGAGGCGAGCGCGCCTTCACCCAGCTCGTCTTCGGCGGGATCATCGGCCTCACCGCCTTCCTGTTCGCCGCGGTGCTGCTCCGCGTCGAGGAGCTCAAGCGCTTCCGACCGCTGCTTCGTCGACGGCAGTGAACCCGGACGTCCTCATCAGCGTCTATCCGACGCTCGGCCCCACGGCGTTACTGGAGCGCCGGGCGGTTGCTCCATTCCCCTTCAACGACCCCGGGCTTGCGCTCACGCACTTGGGACGTGGAGCGGTGTGGCTGGCGCTACGGGCGCTCGGCCTGGGGCCAGGGAGCCGGCTGGCCATGCCGGCTTACCACTGTGGCTCGGAGGTTGAAGCGGCACGCCTGGCGGGGATCACGGTGAACTTCTACCGGGTCGACCGGTGGCTGCGAGTGGACGAGGATGACCTCGCCAGGGCGGCGGCCGAATCCGACGCGAGCTACGTGATCTCCCATTTTGGCTTCCCCATGGCCAGAGGCCTCTCGGGCACTCCGCTCATCAAGGACGCCGCCCACGGCCTCTTCTCGGCCGACGACGATGGGCCATTGGGTTCCGGGGCCGATGCGGCGATCTTCTGTCCTCGCAAGTCACTGGGGGTACCAGATGGCGGCGCCGCGCTCATGCGCAGCTCCGGCTTTTCGCCTCAGGGTCGTCCCCCGTCACGCAGGATCGTCCGCTCGCTCGGGTCGCTTCTCCTGGGACGAGCGGCCCTTGCTCGCTGGAGTGCGGTCCGGAGGGGCGGCGCGGCCGCGCTGACGCGAATGAGCCGGGCCGACTCCGCCACTCGCGCCCGGCGGTTGACCGAGACGGTGATCGGCGAGTGGGATCTGGCGGAAGGGGACATAGAGATCGCGGCCGCGGCACCCTCCCGGCTTACACGGTGGCTGCTGCAGCGGGTCGATGGCGACACCATCCGAGCCCGACGTCGGCAGAACTACGGAGTCCTTGCCGCCGAGCTGGGGGATGCCTGTCCGGAGCCGTTTCGCGATCTTCCCGCAGGCACGTGCCCCCTCTACTTTCCTCTCTTGGTGAGCGACCGGCCCCAGGCCATCGCCTCTCTCCTCGCTCGAGGCATCCGCGCCGTGGAGATCTGGCCCGTCCCGCATCCGCTGCTGGACCGAGAGCGTTTCGCCGACCTCGAGCCACTCCGCCGGGACCTGCTCGCTCTTCCCGTGCACCAAGACCTCGAACCGTGGCACATGGAGACGGTCGTTCGCGCCGCGAAGGAGGTCGTCAGGTCGTGAGGCGGCGCACGATCACGACAGGGGTCTGCTCGTCCTCATTGCCTGCGGGATTGTCCGCCAGCGCCCGGGTCAACCAGGTGCGGTCCACGCCCTCGGATGCACTGATCACCGATGCCCCGCTGTAGTGGTTGGCGTCCACGATGGCTACCGGGCATGCGAGGTCGGCCGCCAGGTCGGTCGCCAACTCCTCTGGGTGAGCGGGGCCGAAGATGATGTGGTGGTCGTAGGGCGGCAGGCACCCGGCGACGTCGTCGATCATCGCCGTGCGGCGGCCGGCCACTCGGTAGAACCAGCCCCGGCGACCCAGCCCCTTTCCAACCGCTCCCGCACCCGCCGCCACCGCGACCCGCAACCTCCCGGCCTCCATCACCGCTCCCTGCATCCCTTCCGGACTGTGAAGCGGCCCCCACTCCGCGACAAAGCTGGACAGAAACGTGGCCAGCAGCCCCGGGCGAACGAGTTCCAAGGGAAGGAATCGACCCTGGCCGATGGCCGCGGCGCTCTCGGCCAAGGCGATCACGTCACCTGGTTCGAGCTGGCCTGTGATCGCTTCCTTCACCACCCTCAAGACACCCGTTCTGGCGGTGATCAGAGGCGATCGCACCGGGATCCTTCGAACGCCGAGTTCGTCCTCGTTGACGGCGGCTATGCGAGGAGTGACCGCGGGCCCCGGGTCGCCGAAGTGATCGAACAGCAGAGCGCGAAGTTCGTGGTGGCGGGGGTACGTCGTGAGTCCGCGCCGCCATGTCACGGCAGCCGCTTGGAGGTCACCGTCCTCGAGCTGGAGCCGACCCAGGGACACATAGTCGGACGCGTACACCAGGTAGTTGGGGGCCAAGGCCACAAGCTGCTCCAAGAAGCGGCGGGCTCGAGTTCCGTCGTCGCGACCCAGAGGGAGGCGCGAGAGACGCTTCAGGGCGTGCCGCCGCAGCACGGGATGGCTGCTCGCCCGTTCCATGAGGACTTCTGCCTCCTCCACCCGCCCGGCCTCCACGAGTGCATCACCCAGAGTCAGGTCGTACCAGGGGATGTGGGCGAACCGACATCGTGCTGCGGCGATCACCTCCAGGGCATCGTCGTACTGCTCACGTCGGAGGAGGACCTCAGCCAGGGCGGCCGAAGCGAAACGGGTGTCACCCGGCCGCTTGAGCGCGTCGGAGGCCAAGGACGCGGCCATCGTCTCGTCACGGTCGACGAAGAGAACCAGCCACGACAGGAGGGCGAGGGACTCGGCATCAGGTCGCTTGGCGGTGCTGAGCACGGCGCGCGCCCACTGCGGGCGACGGAGCCAGACGTCGTGGGCGACTCGCGGCACAACTAGACCCGTGATCCTCGCCTCCCTTGGACCGGTGAGCGGAGGATCAGCGTGGGGTGGCAGTGTCACCGGCACTTTCGCGTTGCGTACGGCACCGGGGAGAAGACCAACAATGGTGCCTGACGCTTCGCGGGTGTTCAACTGCGGGCTTTCGCTGCTGCACCTGGTACATGGTCCCAGCCACCACTTCGTGCTATCTCGTGCTTACGAAGGTTGTGGTGGCCGATTCCACACATGAGAAGAGGCCCCCGAAGAGGGCCCCTCACCTGCTCATTCGCTGGAGCGGACGACGGGACTCGAACCCGCGACCCCAACCTTGGCAAGGTTGTGCTCTACCAACTGAGCCACGTCCGCGTACTCCTCTTACCTTAGCAATCTCTGCCGCCGGCGACGAGACCCTCGTGGTCACCGACCGGTGTGGCCGAACCCCCCGAGGCCGCGCTCGGAGACCGGCAGCTCGTCGGCAAGGAGCCAGGACGCCCGTTCCACCCGCTGGATCACCAACTGGGCGATCCGGTCGCCCCTGCGGACGTGGTACGGCTCCGCCGGGTCGGTGTTGACAAGGAGCACCCGGATCTCGTCGCGGTACCCGGCGTCGATCAGACCGGGGGTGTTCAGGCACGTGATGCCGTGCCGGAAGGCCAGACCGCTCCGGGGCAGGACCAGCCCGGCATAGCCCTGGGGGATGGCCACGGCGATCCCCGTGGGCACGGCCGCCCGTCCCCCCGCAGCGGGGAGCACGACCCCTTCACGGGCCACGAGATCGGCGCCCGCATCTCCCGGTCGGGCGTACGCGGGAAGGGGCAGATCAGGATCGAGGCGGAGGAGGGGCACCTCGATCACGGCGGGGCAGCCTACGATCCGGCGCCGTGTTGGTGTGGCTCGACTTGGAGATGACCGGCCTCGACCCGTCTCGTCACGTCATCGTCGAGATCGCCACCCTGGTCACCGACAACGACCTCGAGGTCGTGGCCGAAGGCCCTGACCTCGTCATCCACCATCCGCCCGAAGTCCTGGCCCGCATGGACGACGTCGTCCGGACCATGCACGAGCGCAGCGGGCTGCTCGACGCCATCGTCGACTCCGAGCTCACCCTGGAGGACGCCGGCCGGGCCACTCTCGAGTTCGTCAAGACCCACGTGCCGGCCCCGCAGTCGGCGCCCCTGTGCGGCAACTCGATCGGGACCGACCGGCGTTTCTTGGCCGCCCACCTGCCCGACCTCGAGAACTACCTCCACTACCGGTCGATCGATGTCTCCACCGTGAAAGAGCTGTGCCGGAGGTGGTACCCCGAGGCCTTCGCCTCCGCACCGGCCAAGGCCGGGGCCCACCGGGCGTTGGGGGACATCCGGGAGAGCGTGGCCGAGCTCCGCTACTACCGGTCGGCCATCTTCCGCGCGCCGGCCGATCCGTCCGGCGGCGGAACCAGCACAGCGAGCGCACCAGGCAGCGAGCGGTAGCGAAGGGGCGAGTTGAGGACCTCCACCTCGCCGTCGAGGGCCACCTCGATGGAGGACCGCTCGATTTCGACGTCCAGCGTCTTGGTGTGACGGGTGACCAGGAGGGGCGAGCGGTCCAGCCCGCCGATCACGAGAGCGAGCACGACGCGGGTCCGCGAGAAGGGCGAGTCGGCCCGCGCGAGGCGGAAGTCGAGCAAGTTGCGGTCGAGCGCCTCCCGGGCGTTGAGCCGGAGGAGGCCGCGACCGTAGGGGCCATTGCCGACGAAGACCATCCAGGCCCGGTACCGCCTGCCGTCGACGGTGACCCAGAATCGGCGGCCGTGGCGGAGCTGCTGGCTGGCGGCGGCAACCGTGGCCAGCCCCTTCGGCCACCGCCGCTCCCGGGTCTCCCGGGTGACCACGATGCGCGGGTAGATCCCGATGCTCGAGTTGTTGATGAAGCGGTGGCCATTGACCTCGCCCACGTCCACGGAGATGACCGAGCCGGCAGCCGCCACTCGGGTGGCCGTGGGAAGGTCCTCGATGCCGACCTCACGGGCGAAGTGGTTCCGGGTTCCCACGGGGATGGGTAGCAGCGGCACCCCCGTCCCGGCCAGGCCCTGTACGGCGCACCGAATCGTGCCGTCGCCACCCGCTACGGCCACAAAGTCGGGCTTCTGCTCGGCGGCCAGCCTGATGTGGTCGAGCAGCTCTTCGGGCTCGCACTCGACCACCTCGTGCCCGGGGAAGTGGCCGGCGAGCTCGGGCCCACCCGTCGGCTCCGGTCCTGAGTCGGGATTCACCAAGACGACACCCGGCACTCTCGGGACGGTACCCACCACTACCGTCGGGGACTCCATGGGCCAGCACTGGGCGTTCCTCGACCACCCGGGACCGATCGCCTTCGCCCACCGGGGCGGGGCGGCGGACTACCCGGAGAACACGATGGCCGCCTTCGAGCACGCGGTGAAGCTGGGCTACCGGTATCTGGAGACCGACGTCCATGTCACCGCCGACGGCGTGGTCGTCGCCTTCCACGACGACGTCCTCGACCGCGTGACCGATCGGAGCGGCCGGATCGCCGAGCTCCCGTGGGCCGAGGTGAAGCGAGCCCGGGTGGCCGGGGAGCACGAAGTGCCCTTGCTGGAGGACGTGTTGGGAACGTGGCCGGAAGTGCGGGTCAACATCGACCCCAAGCACGACGCGTCGGTGGGTCCCCTGGTGGAGACGCTGCGCCGCACCGCCGCCCTCGACCGGGTCTGCGTCGGCGCCTTCTCCGACCGGCGGCTCGCCCGCTTCCGGCGGCTGACCGGTCGGCAGGTGTGCACGGCGATGGGACCCCGGGATATCGCGCGCCTCCGCGTGGGGACGTGGTCGCGGGTGACCGGGCCGTTCAGCGCGGCCTGTGTGCAGGTCCCCATCCACTACGGACGGGTCTCCGTCGTCGACCGGCGGTTCCTGGCCAGCGCCCAGCGCCGAGGGCTGCCGGTGCACGTCTGGACGATCAACGACCGGGGGCAGATGGAGGGGCTTCTCGACCTCGGAGTGGACGGGATCATGACCGACCGTCCGGCGGTGCTGAAGGACGTGCTCGAGCGGCGCGGCCAGTGGGCCTAACTACCTGGCGGCGTCGATCAGGGTCACCTGTTGGTGGCCCCGGGCTCGGGCCACCCGGCCGGCCTCGACCTCCAGCTCCGCCCAGATGTCCTCGGCAAGGGGCGAGAACCGACGCCGGGCGGGGTGTCACAGGCCGTCGATAGCCTCGACTCGGTGTCAGTTGCGGTCGCACTCACGGCGGAGCAGTTGGAGGCGGTCGACCACGCCGGCCGGCGCACGATGCTCGTCGGCGACGTCGGCACGGGGAAGACGACGACGTTGGTCGCCCGCTACTGCCGGCTGGCCGAGCACGTCCCGCCGTCTCGGTTGCTGGTCGTGTGCTCGGATGGGGCGGCGGCGCAGCGGTTCACCGACGCCGTGCTCGCCCGCATGCACGGCGGGTTCGACGTCCTCCCCATCACCACCGTGTACGGGCTGGCCTATGGACTCGTCAGCCGGCGAGGCGGCGATGTCCGGCTGCTGGGTGGCGCCGAGCACCGGGTGCGGGTGGGGAAGCTGCTCGAAGCGGAGCGTCCCGCTGACTGGCCCCTGCTCGGCCACCTCCTGGGTCGACCGGCCTTCCTCCGGGAGGTTGTGGCCGCCCTCCCCGATGTGCACGCCGCCGGCTGCGAGGCGGCACAGGCGGCGGGGGGAGAATGGGCCGAGCTGGCAGGATTCACCCGTAGGTACGTCGATGCCCTGGAGAAGGCGGGTGAGGTCGACGCGAGCCTCCTCCTGGTCCGGGCCGCGGTCCGGGCGCGGCACGAGGCTGGGATGTTCGAACACATCCTCGTCGACGACGGCGAGCGGCTCCCGCCGCTCGGGGTACGGCTGGTCGCCGAGCTCGCCGGCGGTGACGTGGGATGGACGGTTGCCTGCCGCGCACCGGTGGCGGAGCTGGCGGCGCCTGTGGTCATCCCACTCAGCCACCGCTTCCGGGCGGCACCGCCCGGGGAATTGATCCGCTGCAACCACCCTTCCGTCGAGCCCGAGGCCATCGCCGGCGAGCTGCTGGCGGCCCACACCAAGGGCGTCCCCTGGTCCGAGATGGCGGTCCTCGTGCGCCACGTCGGGCGCTCGGCCCGGGCCATCGCCCGCGCCCTCGCCCGTCACGGCATCCCCGTCGTCCCGCTGGCCGCCTTGGCTTCCGAAGAGCCAGTGGTGCGGGCCGTGCTCGACCTGCTTCGCTGGGTGGAGGGGGGCGGTGACGGCCACGTCGACGCCCTCGACCGCCTCCTGGTGTCGCCTTTGGCCGGTCTCGATCCAGGCGTGGTGCGCGCCATCCGCCGCGAGGCGGCGTCGACTGGCCAGCCCATCGAGGCCGATCCCCGCCTCGGCGCGCTGGTCGCCCTGCGAGACCACCTGCGGGGTCGTTCGGCGGCGGGTGACAGTCCGGCCGGTCTGGTCTACGAGGCGTGGGCGGGCGCGTTCGCCGACCTCGCCGCAGACGGTCGGCGATCGGCGCTCGGGGCGGTGGACGACCGCGCCCTCGACGGGCTGGTCGCCCTCACTGACGGCCTCCGTCACTTCGCCGAGCGCAACCCCCGGGCCAGCCTCTCCGAGACGCTCGCCGCCATCGAGGAAGGTGGGTTGGTTCCCGATCCCTGGCGGGTCGCCGCCTCAAGGGGAGCAGAGGGAGTCACGATCACGTCGATCGAGGCCAGCAGCGGCCGCGACTGGGACACCGTGGTCGTGGCCGGCTGTGTCGAGGGCGAGCTGCCGCGCCCTCACCGGAGCGTTCCCCTGTTCGACCCAGCTCGCCTCGGCGGAGAGGCGACGCCGCCCGAGGAGCGGAGCCGACAGGCCCAGGCGCTGAGCGACGAGCGGCAGCTGTTCGCCGTCGCCACCAGCCGGGCTCGCTCCACGCTGGTGGCGACGGCGGCGCCCCAGCCCGGCGTGCTCTT
>JALZEC010000064.1 GCA_030862235.1 Actinomycetota bacterium
CTTCCGGTTCGATGTCGAGTCGATCGTCCTCGACGGCCAGGCCATCGTCCTGCTGAAGGGAGAGCTCGACATGAGCACCTCCGAACGCTTCGGCGAGGTGGTCCGGCTCCTGCATTCGAACGGCACCACGAGGCTGGTGATCGATCTTTCGGAGCTCGACTTCGTCGACTTCAGCGGCCTTCGCGAGATCGTCGTCGCCCAACGTCGCCAACGTGAGATCGGCGGCGACGTCGTGCTGCATGCGCCCAAGGCCCACGTCCGACGGGTCCTGGAGATCGTCGGCCTCGACCGGATCCTGACTATCACCTGACGGCAGCGTCGCCGATCCCGCCGCTTAGTCGGTGACGCTCGTCTTGGTCGGCGACGACTCGGCCGGACGCGTCGCCTTGGGGGAGCGGGTCCTGACCACGACCTCCTCGGCGAGGTCCCGCAGCTTTCGGTTCTCACGCTGGGAGGCACGGATCAGGATCTGGAACGCTTCATCGGGGCTGCAGTGCTGGGCGGCCATGAGGATGCCCTTGGCCTGCTCGATGGTGGCCCGGGACTTCATGGCCTGGGCCAGGTACTCGCCCAACTGCTGTGCATCCGAGTAGGCCTGGGAGTTCGCCAAAACAATGGCGGCGTGGGCGGCGAACTGCTGTCCTGCCTCCACGTCGTCGTCGGAGAATGCATTCGCGGAGCGCGCGTAGAAGTTGAGCGCACCAATTGCCTCGTGGCGGGCCAGCAGCGGTAATGACATGGAACTGCGGATCCCGTAGCTCGCGGCAGCCTTGCTGAACGGCGGCCACTGCCCATCCTGTTCTGTGTCCTCGACCCGATAGGGCCGCTGATGGCGGAAGGCATCGAGGCAGGGTCCGACGCCGGTCTCGTACTGGGCCGAGTCGATCTCGGGCGCCGCTTCGTCGGTGAACACAGCCGTCCTGGCCTTGCCGTCCACGAGCATGGTGATCCCCACCATGGCCGTTGCCGGGACGGTCTCGCAGGCGAGCTGAGACACCCGCTCGAGCGTCTCATGGAGGGTGGCCTCTCCGACAAAGAATTGCGACATTGCGTCGAGCGCCTTGCCCAACGACGCAGAACTGGCAGGCATGACCGCTCCCTCATATGAGTGAAGCAAGTCACATCCCCCGGAGCTGAAGGATGGCGGGCCGACTCCGTGTGGGCATCAGCCTACAGGCGCACGGCGGGCGTAAGCGCCCACAATGCCTGTCTGCAGGTGGGAAGACTCTGTCGTGGCCGGCAAAGGGCGGCGTCCCGGTTGGCCGCGGGCCTTTGCCACTCTCACGAATAAGGGCTCATACCAGTCTCAGGTTTGGCTGTCGCTGGCGCTCTCCCGTTGCTCCAGCCCTACTGCGGTTCGAAGCTGGTGGACGTGATCGGGTTCGACGCCGTCGTGAGCCTCCATGAACTGAGCGAGGGCGTCAGCCATGGCGTTGAGCTTGCGGTGCATCGCCTGCTCGGTCCGCTGCTGCTCGTTCTCCAACAGCGCGACGAGGACCAACGTGACGCCGGCGATGATCCCACCTCCCCACGCGACCCAGAGCTGGGGCGAGCCGAGGATGACGCCGATGACGACCCACGCTATGAAGCCGAGCAGGCAGATGAGGAAAATCTGCGGCTGCCCCAACGCGTTGGTAGTGGCGTCCGCTGCCTGGTCGAACACGCCGCGCTCAGGTCCAACGTCAGCGGGGTGCGTCGGGCTGTTGCTCTCCCTGTTGGTCAACGCCCCTCGCCTAGTTCAGGACGCTACCGACACCCTCTGCACGCTCAAAGGGCTTGGCTGACGCCAGGGTACCTTAACCTTGGCGATGACCCATCGTCCGGGCGTTTACTGGATCCGTTGAGGCGCGCCGCACTGCCTTGACCCTGATGACGGCCAGCCCGATCGCAATCAGAAGGGAAATCACTCGAGGTCCACGGCTCGTCGACTCGAGAGGTGGTCCCGCGTCGAGGAATATTCTCGCTGCGACCACGAGAGACAGCACGCCGAGGACCGCGGTGCTTAGGAGCACCGAGAGGGTCGGCCGTCGCGAAACGCGAGACACCGTTCACAATTACCACCAGCCGATAGCGCCATGAGGCCGGAACCGCGACCGACGTTCTGCACTCACTTTCACAGGGCGAGATCGAGTCCAAGATCGGGCAGTCGAGGACACACGGTTCGCCCCTGACACCTAGGAATGTCGGCGGGTCGAGACTGAGATTTCTGATTGAAACGACAGCCTGACGTCGGCTCCATCCAGCCCGACCTCGAGCTGCGAGCCGAGATCCGCACGGACCCGAGTGTCCTCGTAGCCCATTTCCCGTGCCAGCGCCTCGGCGAGGCGCCCTTTGATGGCGGCAACGCGCTTCGGCGTCAGCTCGACCACAACGAGACGGTACGTCACACGCCGCTTCCCGGCCCGGCGGGGACGGGCGACCCCGCCGTTCTGTGTTGGCGGCAGAGCGCCGGACGGGCATTCTCGCGCTCCTCCCAGCGCTCGACCCCTGACATGCGTCGCGGGCTGACCCCTCGTTGCGAGCGGCTGGGTTGGGAGGGATCCAACGGAAGATCTGGGGGCGACCCAGAGGATCACCATTCCCTGGACGGTCTCAGAGCGTCCCGCCATGATGACCTGGATGGCCTCCCGTTTTAGCCGGCTGGATCTTTGGACGGCCGCGCTCGGGTCCCTCATCCCATGGATCGGTTTCTTGGGTGTGGCTGCCGTCGTCGACGCGTCTTCCTCGGCGACCGGACTAGCCGCGGCTGCACCCGCCTACCTGGGGTTCGTCGCGCTGCCCTCCTTGGCTCCCATCGTGGTCGCACGTGCCTCGCTGACGCGGCTCATCGTGGTCGTCATGATGACAGCAGTCGCAGGCACGGCCGGCGCCCTCGTGGCGACGTCGGATGACGCCCAGGCCGGACTGGCGGTGCTCTGGGTGCCATTCGTGGCGATTCCACTCGCCGCCGCGCTGGGCGTTGCACAGAGGGTCGCCGAACGCAGGGCGACCGCAGCTGAACTCGAGCCGCTCGTCCCGGCCAAGCCCTCCGACCGTATGGCCGCCCTGATTATCGACGTGGCCACCGTGGGCGCCGTCCTCGTCTTCCCACTCATGGCGATGAGTCACGCGAAGCAGGAAGTCGCCGCGGCCGTCGTGGGTATTGGCGTCGGGACGATCTATATGGCCGGCCTCGGTTCCTCACGACGTAGAACAGTTGGGCGCTCAATCCTGAAACTCGCGGTTGTCGACGCTCGGACCCTGATGCCATGCACGCTCGCGCAGGCGCTTCTTCGGAGCGTGATCATCGTCCTCGAAGTTGCTGGAGCCTGGACCATCATTCTTTCGCCCCCTGCCATCGCCGAGTTCGTGGCGGTCGTCGCGACAGGCCGGAGCTTGACGGACAGGCTCGTGCGGACCTCGGTCGTGACGGAATCGAGGTCCGGGTAGTCCCAGCCCCG
>JALZEC010000089.1 GCA_030862235.1 Actinomycetota bacterium
TCAACCACGACCAGAGCCCCGCGGCGGGTCGCGGCAAGGGCGGTGGACCCTGGTCCTCTCCCCCTGTCGGTCATCTCGGCACGCTGCCCGCGGCGCGGGCTCTGATCCCGCAACTCCTGCTCAAGAGTGCTTCCTGCCGATGAACATAAGGTTCGGCAGCCGCTTGCGGAGACCTCGGGCGACCGCTGAGACGACCAACGTCTGCAGCGCCGTGCGCTGCAGGTAGAGCGGCCGGCAGGTCACGGTGCTGAGGCCAAACTCGCGCATCTTCTCGGAGAGGGAGTCCTTGTCCCACGATCGGACGTGCTGGACGGGATGGAAGATGCAGCCACAGTCCGGGCAGATCGACTCCGCCTGAGCCAGCTGTTCGTCGTTCGGCGTGGTGACGATCAGGGCGCCTCCGGGGCGAATGATCCGGCGGAGCTCTCGCAGCGTGGACTCCAAGTCGCCGTCGAGCAGGTGCTCGACGGTCTCGATGAAGAAGACGGCGTCGTAACTCTCGTCCTTCAGCGACGTCGGCATCTCCTGAACGAGCTGCACTCCCTGAAAGAGGCGGTTCCCCTCCAGCCGCTTCCGCACGACGGCGACGGCATCCTCGGAGAAGTCCGCGCCCGAGCAGGGGATCCCTCGAGCGAGAAGAGCATCCAACAGGTACCCCGAACCACAGCCGAAGTCGAGGACCCGGCTTCCGCCGAGCCGGACGCCGAAGAGCTGGACCAGGCCGACCAGTGCCCTCCCGTACCTCAGGCTGAAATAGCGATCCTGATGGCGTTCGGAGGTGACGTTCCACCAGCGAGAGCTCTTTTCCGGCGTCCACTCGACCGGGTGGGGGACAAACGTCCGCTCGACGCTCACCGCAACAGCTCCTCGGTGACCTCCAGCGGCTGCTGGTCGAGCATGAGCTCGTGGCGCTTCAGCAGGAGCTTGGTCTCGGCCAGGCCGATGACGCCGTCCGCCGAGCTGTACTCCTTGGGCAGGGGCGTCAGGTCGACGCCATCGTCGGGTGTGAGCTCGGGAAGGGCGGAAGCGATGGCGTAGTAGGCGCCCCGCCGCCTGACCCGACCGATCTCCTCCTCTGAGATCAGGATCTCATCGAGCTTCTCGCCCGGCCGCGTGCCGGTGACCACGATCTCCGTGCTGCGCCCGTCGATCAGCGCCTCCGCCAGGGTCATCACCGACGCCGACGGGCAGATTGGGATCCACGTCTCCCCCGCCCGGGCACCGCCTATGGCGGCCATGATCATGTCGACCGCCTCGTTGAGGCTGATGAGGAAACGGGTCATCCGGGGCGAGGTCACCGTCACCGGGCCCCCCTGCTTGATCTGGGCGTGGAACAGCGGGACGACCGATCCTCTGGAGGCCAGGACGTTGCCGTAGCGGACCGAGATGAATCGGGTCCGGCGGTTCAGCACGTTCGCGGCGGTGATGATGCGTTCCTGGAGGGCCTTGCTCATTCCCATGACGTTGACCGGCTTGCACGCCTTGTCGGTGCTTACCGCCACTACCGTCTCGACGGGGTAGTCGTGCTCGTTGACCGCCCGCGAGATGTTCATGGCGCCGAGACAGTTGGTGAGGACGGCTTGTTCGGGGAAGTACTCGCACGTCGGTACCTGCTTCAGGGCGGCGGCGTTGATCACGATGTCGACACCACGGAGGGCGCGGCAGACATCCCCGTAGTCGCGCACGTCGCCGATCCGCAGCTCCAGCCTCCGCTGGAAGTTCTCGTAGATCACTTCGTCGGTGCTGACGCGCTTGTGAAGGTAGGAGAGCCGCATGTCGTGCTGCTTGGCCTCGTCCCGGGAGAGCACGATCACCTTCGCGGGCGTCCCCCAGTGACCAGAGAGGACCCGCCGTACCGCCACCTGGCCCAGCGACCCGGTGCCGCCGGTCACCAGCAGCGTCTTGCCTTCGAGGATCATCGACCTGCTTCGCGCTCTCGGATTCTCGCCGCCAGCTCGTCCAGCATGTCGTCCCAACCCCTGACCCGGTAGCCGGTGGCCCTCTCGAAGGCATCCCCGTTCATCGTTCGGTCGCTGACCACCTCGTCGTCGGGATGCACGTCGCTCCCGCGGTCCAGTCGGGTGAACAGCCCGTGAAGGAGGTCGTACTTGGAGATCGGCTCGGACGCCACGTGCCAGATGCCGTCGAGGTTCGGGTGGTGAACAAGGAGCTCGCCGATCACCCGAGTGAGCTCCATCGTCGTCAGCCCGCTGTAGAGAACCTTCCGGTAGCCGGGGAACCGTGCGGACTGGGCCAGGGCCCACTCCACGAGGCTCCGCCGGGTGGACAGCTCGAGCCCGATCATCGAGGTGCGCAAAGTGATGCAACCTTCCGAGTCGACCTCGCCCAGGAGCTTGCTCCGGCCGTACAAGTCCACCGGATCGGGGAGGTCGGTCTCCCGATAGGAACCGCGATCCCCGGAGAACACACAGTCCGTGCTCACGTGGACCAGTCGGGCGCCCGCGGCACGGGCCATCACCGCCAAGCGATGGGGGAACAGCGCGTTGACCTCGATGCTGGGAAGGCTCCGCTGCGCGTCCGCCCGCTGCTTCACGATCCCTGCCGCGTTCAGGATGGCCTGCGGGCGGTAGTCGGCCACAACCTCGAGCACGCGCTCGGAGTTGCGCACGTCCACTCCCCCGTACGCGTTCCGTTCGGTGAACAAGGCGAACTCGGCATAGGCGGAGAGGTCGCGCCGCAGCGTGACTACGACCTCATGCGAGGCGGACATCCCGGCCAACAGCTCGTGCCCGAGCATGCCGTCCCCGCCTATGACAAGGACCTTCATCCGGCTGTTGGTTGCGACGTCGCCATGATTCTCCAGCCCGAACGGCGGGCCCTAGTCGTTCGCGCCGCACGGGCGGCACCTCGGGCTGAGGCATGTTACCGGCTTGATCGTGCTGAACAGCCACGCGAGGAAGCCGCTCCCGTGAGCGCCAAGCCGGGCGCGACATACTGTCGAGCGTGCGGGAGGGCCCCTTGAAGGTGGTGACCCTGGTCGGGACCCGGCCCGAAGTGGTCAAGCTGAGCCGGGTGATCGCCGAGCTGGATCGTCACACCCGTCACGTCCTCGTGCACTCCGGACAGAACTACGACTACGAGCTGAACGAGGTGTTCTTCGGCGAGCTCAAGCTGAAGCCGCCGGCCCATTTCCTCGATGCCGTGGGCGAGAGCGTGGCCGAGACCATCGGCTTGGTGATCGCCCGCTTCGACGCCGTCCTGGCCAGCGAGCAACCCGACGCCGTGCTGGTCTACGGCGACACCAACACCTGCCTCGGGATCATTGCCGCGAAACGTCGCAAGATCCCGATCTTCCACATGGAGGCAGGAAACCGGTGCTTCGACCAACGGGTCCCGGAAGAGTTGAACCGCAAGGTCGTCGACCACCTGAGCGACGTGAACATGACCAACTCGGAACACGCCCGGCGCTACCTGCTGGCCGAAGGGCTTCGTCCCGACCTGGTGGTCAAGACCGGATCTCCGATGAAGGAGGTGCTGCAGCACTACCGAGGCGACATCGACCGCTCCGACGTCCTCGAACGGCTCGGCCTCGACCCCGGCGGCTACGTGCTGGTGAGCGCGCACCGGGAAGAGAACGTCGACGTCCCCGAGAACCTGGCGCAGCTGGTCGATGCCCTCGAGGGCGTCGCCCAGCGCTTCAGCCGACGGGTTGTGGTGTCGACCCACCCCCGCACTCGGATGCGGCTCGAGGCCGCCGGCATGGAGGGGCGACCGATGCTGGGGGGGACCGCGATCGAGTTCGTCAAGCCTTTTGGCTTCCTCGACTACGTCAAGCTCCAGATGAACGCCTTTTGTGTGGCGTCTGACAGCGGCACGCTCACGGAGGAGGCATCTCTTCTGGGCTTCCCGGCGGTCATGCTGCGTGAGGCGCATGAACGCCCCGAGGGCGTCGACGAGGGCGTGCTCGTCGTAAGCGGGCTTCGCCGCGGACGGGTCCTGGAGGCCATCGAGCTGGTCACTTCACAGGAGCGCCGCCCCGGCGCCGGCTTAGTAGGCGACTACGACGTGGACGACGTGTCGCAGAAGGTCGTCCGTATCGTCCTCAGCTACGTCGATTACGTCAACCGGGTCGTCTGGTCCCGACCATCGCCACCGCTCTCCTAGCTCGTCACGGCGGGGCACATAGCGCGATCCTCGCTCGAGCACTTCCCACGGAGGGGGCGCTTCCAAAGACGGGGCTACCGGTCCTAGCCCTCCAGCGTCGCCAGGACCTCGGTCCAGGGCACGCGACCCTCGCGTAGGAGGCGCGGCTCGAACCCGGTGCAGTCCACCACGGTGGACGGGCTGCCGGTACAGGTGCCGCCGTCGAGGACCACGGGAACGGCGTCGCCGAAGACCTCGGCCACGTGTTCGGCGGTGGTTGACGTCGGCTCCCCGTGCAGATTGGCGCTGGTGGTAGCCAGGGGCCCGAGCTTGCGGGCGAGGGCGAGGGGCACGGGGTGGTTGGGGCAGCGGACGCCGACCGTCGCTTCGTCCTCCCCCAGGTCGGCGTTCAGGCTCGGACGGCGCGGGATCACGATGGTGAGCGGGCCCGGCCAGTACCGCTCCATCAGGGTGAGGGCGGCGTCGGGTACGGCCGTGGCCAGGGTGAGCGCCTGTTCGACACTGGCCACGAGCACGGGCAGCTCGACGGCGCGGGGGCGGCGCTTGGCGGCGAAGAGGCGATCGGCGGCGCCGGGGACGAAGGGATCGACGGCCAGCCCGTAGACGGTGTCGGTCGGGATCCCGACGGGATAGCCCTCGGCCAAGGCGGCCAGGGCATGGGTCAGGCTGGCCTCGGGCGGTGGGTCACCGAAGGCAGGCAGGATCGCCATGTCCGGTCAAACCCTAGCCACCACGACGCGGAGGCGACCCTGGAGGTCGGGGCGGGCATCGGCGTCGGCGAGACCCGCCTCCCGAGCAAGGCGGACGATGGCGCTGGCCTGGTGAGGGGCCACCTCGAGGACCAGGGCCCCGGGGCGGGAGAGCCAGGGGGCCGCTTCGGCCAGGATCTCGACGAACGCCTCCAGCCCGGTCGGTCCTGCGAACAGGGCGCGGGCGGGCTCCCAGGCGGCGATCTCGTCAGGCAGGTCCTCGTCGTCGGCCACGTAGGGCGGGTTCGAGACGAGCACGTCGATTCTCCCCCGGAGCTCCTCGGGCAGGGCCTCGAACCAGTGGCCCTGCGCCAGGCGGACCCGCGTGGCCGCCTGGCTCCCCAGTCCGGCCAGGTTGGCCCGGGCCACGGCCAGCGCCTCCGCCGACGAGTCGGTGGCCCACACCTGCGCTCGAGCCACCTCGTCGGCGACGGACAGAGCGATGGCTCCTGACCCCGTCCCGAGGTCGACAATGACGGGCGAGCCGTCGAGCCCGAGGCGGTTCAGCTCGACCAGGACGGCGTCGACCACCACCTCCGTCTCGGGGCGGGGGATGAGGACGCGCCGGTCCACCAGCAGGTCCAGGCGGCGGAAGCCCCAACGGCCGAGCACGTACTGGAGCGGCTCACCGTTCCTTCGACGCTCGACCATGCGCTGGACGAAGCCCACGGCTCGGGTGGGAACCCCCTCCTCGAGATGCAGGAGCAGCTCGGCCCCGTCGTAGCCCGAGGCTCGCTCGACGATCCGCCGAGCGTCGAGGCTCGATCCCAGGGCGCTCTGCACCTCGACCCACAACCCCCGCCAGGTGAGCGGCCTCGGCTCAGGGCGGGGCATCGAGGGACCCACGGGGAGCATCGTCCTTCCAACCGAAGAGAGTCGACACACCGCTAACGAAGCCGAGGCCGGCCAGCACACCGAAGACGTTGGCGATGGCGTCGCTGATCTGCATGCTGCGGGTCTGGGTGAGGACGTCCTGGGCCCGCTCGGCGCCGAGGCTGAGGGCAAGGATGGCGATGGCGGCAGCAAGGACCGACGTGCTGGACCACATGGCCAAGCCGACCAGCGCCGTGACCACCGCCCAGATGAGGAGGTGGAGCTGGAAGGCGGTGCGGGGCCGGAACTCGGACGCCACAGAGGCGGCCCGGGACGATCCGGCGTCGATACGGGTCGAGAACCAGCTGAGCACGCCCGGAGCACGGTCGGAGAGGAGCACGACGGCCACGGCCAGGAGTGTCCCGACACCGAGCAGGGCGGCGAGCGGGCGCCAGCCGGCGAAGGGCCGGCCGCCCGGACCGAGGGGAGACAGGCGCCGCACCGCCGGTTTCACCCCTCCAGTCTGGCCTCCGATTCGACCAACACTTGTCGGGTCAGCGTGGACGGCCCCCTGCATTGCTTGGCCGTCGGTCCCGGCCGAGAGACGACCCTTCTCTGGCCTGTGGCATCCTTATGGCATGAGAGCAACCATTGACAAGGCAGGTCGCTTGGTCATTCCAAAGCCATTGCGGGAACGCGTGGGCTTGCGCCCTGGGATCGTCGAGGTCGTGGCGGACGGCACCGGCATCCGGGTGGAGCCGTTGGCCGAGGACTCTCTCGACGAACGCAATGGACGGCTCGTGATCCCGTCCTCGGGTGAGACGATCAGCGACGAGACTGTACGGGCACTCCGGGATGCCGACCAGAGGTGAGGGGCCAGACCGGCTCGTTGACACCAGCACGGCAGTTGCGCTTGTAGTCGCGGGCCATGAGCAGCACAACACCACTACCCAAGCCCTCAGCGACCTCCGCTTGGGGCTGGCGGGTCATGCCGCATTCGAGACCTTCTCCGTTCTCACCCGGCTGCCGCCCCCCAATCGGCGGACGCCGCGGGCAGTGGAACGACTGCTTCTTGCGAACTTTCCCTACACACGCTTCCTCAGCCCTCGGTCTGCCGAAGCCCTGCTGGGGCAGCTGGCGGCACTGGGCGTGGCCGGCGGCGCGGTCTACGACGCGCTGGTCGGCGCCACTGCGCTAGAGCATCGAGTGCGACTAAGCACCCGCG
>JALZEC010000093.1 GCA_030862235.1 Actinomycetota bacterium
GACATCCTCGAGGAGCTCGACCGGGAGCGGGGAACGTCGGGGAACCGGCTGTACTACCTGGCCACGCCCCCGGCGACGTTCCCGCTGATCGTGTCGAAGCTGGCCGAGGCGGGGCTCAACAAGCCCCACCGCGACGACGCCTTCGTGCGGATTGTCGTCGAGAAGCCGTACGGGCACGACGAGCCTTCGGCCGCCGCCCTCGACGCCTGCATGCACGCCGCCTTCGACGAGTCGCAGGTGTACCGGATCGACCACTACCTGGGGAAGGAGACGGTCCAGAACGTCATCGCCTTGCGCTTCGCCAACGCCATCTTCGAGCCCATCTGGAACCGGCGTTACGTCGACCACGTGCAGATCACGGTGAGCGAATCGCTCGGTGTGGGCCACCGCGGCACCTTCTACGAGGAAGCCGGCGCTCTACGCGACATCGTGCAGAACCACGTCATGCAGGTCCTGTCCCTGACCCTGATGGAGCCGCCGGCGACCTTCGACCCCAACGCCATCCGCGACGAGAAGGTCAAGGCGCTGCGGGCGGTGGACGTGTTCTCGCCCGAGGAGGTCCGCAGCGACGTCGTCCGGGGCCAGTATGTCCGGGGCTGGGTGGAGGGCGACGAGGTTCCGGGCTACCGCGACGAAGAGGGCGTGCACCCGCACTCGCTGCGCGAGACGTACGTGGCCATGGCCATCCATGTCGACAACTGGCGGTGGGCGGGCGTGCCCTTCTACGTGCGTACGGGCAAGCGGCTGCCCAAGCGGGTGACCGAGGTGGCGATGGAGTTCAAGGGCGTCCCCCACCTCCCCTTCGCCGCGGCGCAGGCTGAGGGTCTGGAGCCGGACGCCCTGGTCGTGCGGATCCAGCCCGACGAGGGGGTGACCCTGCGGTTCGGGGCGAAGGTGCCGGGCCAGGCGTTCCGGGTGCGCTCGGTGTCGATGGACTTCTTCTACGGAGCCGCCTTCCTCGAAGAGACCCCGGAGGCGTACGAGCGGCTGCTGCTCGACGCCCTCGTCGGCGACGCGACGCTCTTCATCCGCTCCGACGAGGTCGCCCAAGCGTGGCGGATCTGCGACCCGATCCTGCGGGCGTGGGAGGAGGGGGACGTGCCCCTCGCACGCTACGAGGCGGGCACATGGGGTCCGGCCGAGGCCGACGCCCTCCTCGAGCGCGACGGCCGCCGCTGGCGCCGGCCATGAGCGGGCCGGCGGGGTTGCCATGAGCGTGCGGGCGGCGACCTCGGCGCCCACCCGCCAGATGGCCACCATCGGGAGCTGGGAGGCCGACAACGTGACCGTGCGGCAGGTGGAGGCGGCCCTGTCCGATCTGCGCCGGCACGAACAACGGGCGGCGGTGCGGGCCAGCGTCCTGACCCTCGTGGCCGTGGTGGACAGCGACGCCGCCGCCAACAACGTCCTCGACGTGGTGTACGAGCTGGGGACGCGCCACCCGTCGCGCACAATCGTGCTCGTGCTGGACGAGGGCACGGAGAGCGGGATGGACGCCGCCGCCTCGGTGCACGTCGTCGAGCGGGAGGGGCGGGCGGTCTGCTTCGAGGAGATCGTCCTACGGGTGCGCGGTCGGGCCCGCCACCACCTCGACTCGGTCGTGGAGCCGTTCGCCCTGCCCGACCTGCCCCTTGTCGTCTGGCTGCCCTCCCAGCTGCCCGGGCCGGGTGACCCTCTTCTGGGTGTGGCCGACCGAATCGTGGTCGACAGCCGGGCGGTGGCAGGAGCCGACCCCACGCCCGGGGAAACCCATAGCGTGCTGCCCGCCATCGCCGCCCTGGCCCGCCGGTTGCCGGTCACCGATCTGTCCTGGACCCGGCTGGCGCCGTGGCGGAGCCTGCTGGCCGGGCTGTTCGAAGGCGCCGCCTACCGGCCCTTCCTGCGGGGGGTCGAGCGGGTGGAGGTCCACGGCAACTACGGCCCCCGGTACCTCCTCGGGGGGTGGCTGCTGCGTCGCCTCGGTCTGACGCGCGGGCAGGTGTTCCTCTCGCCCGCCGAGCACGTCTCCATCACCATCACCGCCGAGCACAAGGACCGCGCCGCCACCTTCACCGTCGAGCGCCCGGGAGCGGCCCGTGTCATCCAGTCGCGGGTCGAGGTCGACGGGGGGCCCTCGACGAGCCAGACGTTGCAAATGCGCCGGCAGTGGCCAGCCCTGGCGCTGGCGGGGGCGCTGATCCGCATGGGGCGCGACGAGGTCTATTGCGAGGCCCTAGAGGGGGCGGTGGCCCTGGCCGGGGTCGGAGCGCGCCGTTGATCGGCGAGGTGATCGTGGTCGACGACGTGGCACCCGAGTTCGCCGAGCGGGTGGTTGAGGCGTTTCACAGCCGTCCGGACGACGGGTTCTCACTGGTCGTGTCGGGAGGTCCCACCGCCCGCCGGTGCTACGAGCGGCTGGCGGCCGACGCCGGGGACCAGATCGACTGGTGGCAGGTGGACGTCTACTGGGGTGACGAGCGCTGCGTCCCCCCGGACGACGTCGACTCCAACGAACGACTGGTGCGCGAGGCCCTGCTCGAGCGGGTGGGGGCGGCCAACGCCGTCTACCCGATGCGGTGTGAGGACGGCCCCGACCCCTACCAGCAGCGCATCGCCCAGGCGGGGCGGCTCGACCTGGTGCACCTCGGGCTGGGCCCCGACGGCCACACCGCCTCGCTCTTTCCCGGGTCCGAGGCGCTCACCGTCGATCCCGGCCGCCTGGTGGCGCTCAACGAGGACCCGACCGGCCGCAACCCACACCGGCGCATGACCCTCACCTACTCAGGGATCGCCCGGGCCCGGCTCGTGCTGTTCACGGTATCGGGCGAGAGCAAGCGGGACGCCTTCGCCGCTGTCTGCCGTGACGACCCGGCCTGCCCCGCCACCCACGTCCGGGCGGAACGGGTCGTGTGGCTGGTCGACCGGGCGGCGGCGGGCGACATCAGGGCCTAAGGGTGGATCCAGGGAGCCGGCGGGCGATCTTCGCCGCATTCACCGCCGACCTTGGCATCGCCGTCGCCAAGTTCGTGGGCTTCGTGTTGACGGGGGCCGTCTCGATGCTGGCCGAGGCCCTCCACTCGGTGGCCGACACGTCCAACCAGGGACTGCTCTTCCTGGGGGCAGCCCGAGCCAAGAAGGGGTTTTCCGAGGACCACCCCTTCGGCCACGGACGGGAGCGGTACTTCTGGGGGTTCGTCGTGGCCCTGGTGATCTTCAGCCTGGGGGCCCTGTTCTCCATGGTCGAGGGGGTGCAGAAGCTGCTCCACCCCCACGAGCTGGGACAGGTGGGGGTGGCGATCGTCATCCTGCTGGTCGCCATGGTCCTGGAATCGTTCTCCTTCCGCACCGCGGTGAAGCACAGCCGGGAGCGAAAAGAAGAGGCGGGATCGTGGTGGCGCTTCATCCGGGTAGCCAAGGTGCCGGAGCTGCCGGTCATCCTGCTCGAGGACCTGGGGGCGCTGATCGGGCTGAGCTTCGCCCTGGTCGGGGTCGTCCTGGCCGACGTCACCGGCAACGCTCGATTCGACGCCATGGGCAGCCTGGCCATCGGCGTGCTCCTGGGGACCATCGCCGTCGTGCTCATGATCGAGATGAAGGGCCTGCTTATCGGGGAGGCGGCTTCCGCCGCCGAGTTGGACGCCATCGAGCAGGCCATCAACGCCGACGGCCATGTCAAGCGGCTGATCCACATACGCACCCAGCACCTCGCACCCGACCAGCTCCTGGTCGGGTGCAAGGTTGAGCTCGACCGGCACCTCGACTTCCAGGGCGTGGTCGACGCCATCAACGACGTCGAGCAGCGAATCCAGGACGCGGTTCCTCACGCCAACCTGATCTACGTGGAACCGGACATCACTCACGAACCGCGGTAGCCGCTGCCTCCGGGCCTGCATAGGCTGCCGGTCGTGGCGCCGCCCCTCGATGACGTCGTCGCCGACGTACTCGGCGCGGGGCTCCCCGAGCTGCTGTCGGCCGCCGCCTCGCGCCGTGACCGCCTGACCGGCAGCCGGATCACCTACTCCCCCAAGGTCTTCATCCCCCTCACCCGCCTGTGCCGCGACCGGTGCGGGTACTGCACGTTCGCCACCGCGCCGGCCCGGCTGGACTCGCCCTACCTCGCGCCCGAGCAGGTCTTGGCTATCGCCCGGGCCGGGGCGACGGCCGGGTGCCACGAGGCGCTCTTCACACTCGGCGAGCGCCCGGAGGATCGCTACCCGGCGGCGGCCAGCTGGCTGGCCGAGCACGGCTACGGCTCCACGGTCGACTACCTGGTGGCCATGTGCGAGCGGGTGACGGCCGAGACCGGCCTGCTGGCCCACGCCAACGCCGGGGCCCTGCCCGCCGAGGAGCTGGCCCGGCTCCGGCGGGTGGCGCCCTCTCAGGGCATGATGGTCGAGACGCTCAACCCCGCCCTCGACTGCCATCGGGGCGCGCCCGACAAGACCCCCGAGCGGCGCCTGGCGACCCTGGACGCCGCCGGCCAGCTGGCCATCCCCTTCACCACGGGCGTGCTGGTCGGGATCGGCGAGAGCCGGGCCGACCGGCTGCAAGCCCTGGAGGCGATCGCCGCGAGCCACCGCCGGTACGGGCACGTGCAGGAGGTGATCGTCCAGAACTTCCTGCCCAAGGCGGGCACGGCCATGCACCGCTGGCCCCCCTGCCCGCTCGAGGAGCTGGTGTGGACGGTGGCGGTGGCCCGGCTGGTCCTGCCCGACGACGTGCGCCTCCAGGCCCCGCCCAATCTGTCGGAGGACTTCGGAGCTCTGCTCGACGCCGGGATCGACGACTGGGGCGGGGTCTCGCCCGTCACCCCCGACCATGTCAACCCGGAGCGCCCGTGGCCCGCTCTCGACCGCCTGCGGGCGGTCACCGAGGCCAGGGGGTTCGCCCTCGCCCCCCGCCTCACCGTCTACCCGCGGTATGTCCTCGACAGGGTCCGCTGGATCGATCCCTCCCTCCACGCCGCGGTCCTCGACCGGTCGGACGCCGAAGGGCTGGGCCGGGAGGACATGGCGTGGGCCTCGGGTGGGACGGTGGCACCGCCCCGGCTGCTGCCCGCTCCCGGCGGCCGGCGGACGGCGAGCGGCGTGGGTGGCGCGGTGGGCGACGTCCTGGCCGGCGTCCTCGACGGGGAGGAGCCGGGTGTGAACGAGCTGGTCACGCTGTTCTCGGCCCGGGGCCAGGAGGTGGCGGCCGTGGCCGAGGTGGCGGACGATCTGCGCCGGCGCATCGCCGGTCCCACCGTCACGTGGGTCGCCAACCGGAACATCAACTACACCAACATCTGCACGTTCCGCTGCCGGTTCTGCGCCTTCTCCAAGGGGCCCCTGTCGCTCAACCTGCGGGGCGAGCCGTACCTCCTGGGCGTCGAGGAGATCCAGCGACGGGTGGTCGAGGCGGTGGCCATGGGCGCGACCGAGGTGTGCCTCCAGGGAGGCATTCACCCCAGCTTCGACGGGGACTACTACATCGACGTCTGCCGGGCGGTGAAGGAGGCGGCGCCTGGCATCCATGTCCACGGCTTCACCGCCCTCGAGGTGACCGAGGGTGCCCGCCGGCTGGGGGAGCCCCTCGCCGCCTATCTCCGCCGGCTGATGGACGCCGGCCTGCGCAGCCTCCCCGGGACGGCGGCCGAGATCCTCGACGACGAGGTCCGGGCCGAGATCTGCCCGGACAAGATCGCCACCGACGAGTGGCTGGACGCCCATCGCACGGCCCACCAACTCGGCCTGCGGTCGAACATCACGATCATGTTCGGGTCGGTGGAGCAACCCCTGCACTGGGCCCGCCACCTCGTCCGCACCCGCGCCCTGCAGACAGAGACGGGGGGGTTCACCGAGTTCGTTCCGCTCCCCTTCGTCCACATGGCCGCGCCTCTGTACCTCCAGGGCAGGGCCCGCCGGGGGCCGACGTTCCGGGAGGCCCTGCTGATGCACGCCGTGGGGCGCATCGCCTACGGGGCGACGGTCCCCAACGTGCAGGTGTCCTGGCCCAAGATGGGCAAGGAGGGAGCCCGGCAGGTGCTGCAGGCAGGGGCCAACGACCTGGGCGGCACCCTGGTCGACGAGAACATCTCCCGGGCCGCGGGCGCCTCACACGGCCAGCGGATGGACGAGGGGGAGTTCGCCGCGATCGTCGAACCGCTCGGCCGACCCCTCGCCCAGCGGACGACGCTCTACGGGCGGGTGACGACGGGCGCCGCCTGAGCGGGAGCAGCCGCGCTGACGGCTTCACTGGTGTCCTTCGCTCCTGCGACCGCTTTGGTGGACACCCGGACGAGCCCCCGGTTCCGCAGGAGCTCCTCGGACTGCTTGGTCACGAACATCTCCACCGTGTCGGGCCCGACATGACGGGCCCGGGCGGTGTACATGATCATCGAGCGCGGGGACAGCATGCGCTGCTCGAACCAGGACACCCCCGCAAGCAGCAGGACCATGCCCACCAAGCACAGCGGCACTGCCAGCAAACTCCAAGCCGACATAGCCCCCCTCTTCCCGTCCGCCGGCCCGACCAAACGGCTCTAGCCTCGCCGGCGTGAACCCTAGCGGGTCGGGGCCCGTCCCCCGCGGATCTGTCCCCGGCCGTCCGATCGCCTGACCCATGGCCGAGCCCCTTCCCCGTCGCCCGACCGAACCCGACATCCGCCAGCGGCTGGGCCAGCTCCTCGATGCCGCCGGCGTGAGCGAGAACCGTGACCTGCTGTTCGACATGCTCACGACTGTCCTGCGTATGGGCGGGGACGATGTCGACCGGCTGAACCTGAAGATCACCCGAGCCGCGCTGCGCGAGATGCGCCAGGCGTTCAGGGTCTTCGCCCCGTACCACGACGTCCCCAAGGTGACGGTCTTCGGCTCCGCCCGCACCCTCCGCCAGGACCCGCTCTACCGGCAGGCGTGTGAACTGGCGGCCGGCTTCGCCCAGGCAGGATGGATGGTCGTCACCGGCGCCGGACCGGGGATCATGGCCGCCGCCACCGAGGGTGCCGGCATGGAGAAGTCGATCGGTGTGCGCATCCGGCTTCCTTTCGAAGAGGAGACGAACGCCCTTCTGGCGTCCGACCCCAAGCTCGTCACCATGAAGTACTTCTTCACCCGCAAGCTCATGCTGATGAAGGAGTCAGCCGGGTTCGTGGTCCTCCCCGGGGGCTTCGGCACCCTGGACGAGACGTTCGAGCTGCTCACGCTGCTGCAGACGGGAAAAGCGGCCCCCGCTCCCCTCGTCCTGCTCGACGTGCCCGAGGGGACGTACTGGCGTTCGTCCGATGCCTTCATCCGCTCGGAACTGGTGGCCCGGGGGCTGGTCAGCGAGCAGGACATGCTCCTCTGGCTGCAGACGGACAGC
Source organism: Actinomycetota bacterium (assembly GCA_030862235.1). Classification (GTDB taxonomy): domain Bacteria; phylum Actinomycetota; class Acidimicrobiia; order Acidimicrobiales; family AC-14; genus JALZEC01. The sequence goes on from JALZEC010000093.1 coordinate 7,321, forward strand.
GTGGAGACGGCCGTCGGCGAGATCCTCGGCTTCTACCGGAACTATCACTCCATCCGCTATGTGGATGGCACCCTCGTAGTCCGCTTGCGGGCGGCCCCGACCGAAGACGAGCTGGCCGACCTCAACCACCGCTTTGCCGACATCTGCGCCGAAGGCGGCCTGTGGGCAACGAGGCCGCTGCCGGCGGAGGTCGCCGACGCCGACCATCTGGAGCTGGCCCGCGTCGCCTTGGCCTTCGACCGCGCCAGCCACGGCCGGCTCCGGGCCCTGATCGACGCCCTCAACCTGCTGCCGTCGGCTCCGCCCCTGGCCATGCCCGACGCCGCCGCCACCGGTGCCGCCGCGTCACCTCCAGAAACGGGTGAGGTGCTGCTCCCCGACGAGTGAGCGGAGAACCGACCTCGCCGCTGTGCCCCTTTGCGGCGGACCGGTCGAGGGCTACCGTGTCGGGCGGCGGACACTGACTCGGCTGAGGGGGCTTCTCTGCGACGACTGCTTGCACTCCTGCTGCCCGCGCTCCTGCTCGTCGCCGGCAGCGTCACCGCAAGCGCGCCCGCAGGCGGCCAGGTCGACTACCAGGACGTGGGCCGCGGCCTCGTCTACGAGGGGTTGGAGCGGGTCTCCCGCAGCCACTTCTGCCGCGGCAACTTCCAGCTCCAAGGCGTCACCGTCATGGGCCGGCCCGTCTGCACCCATGGTCCCGACCCCGCCCCCGAAGGGGTTGACGTGACCGAGGACCGCCAACCTCCGGGTCATTTCGATGGGCCCCTCGGGGGACAGGACGGCGCCGGGGGGGACGACGGAGCGGGCACCGATGAGGCGGGCTTGGACGAGGCGGGCTTCGACGCGGCGGACGAGGCAGCGGAGGCGGCGGCGGCCAGGGCCGAGGCGGCCGTGGCCCGAGCCCAGGCCCGTCTGGCCGAGGTGGAGGCCCGTCTGGCAGGCGAGGACGTCGCCCCGGCCGATCTCGGTGGGAGTGCGAACGACGTCGCCGCGGCGAGCCTCGTTCCCGGGAGCGGGCTGGCCGCCGCCACCCAGGTCCCGTGCGTGGGCAACGGCAGCGACGGGTTCCGGGTGCAGCTGATCTACGCCCGGGCCTCCGACCGCCCGGACGGGTACGCCAGCTGGCTCCCGTCCCTCCAGCAGTACGCGGCCCAGATGGACGACGTGTTCAACGCCAGCGCGGCCGAGACCGGCGGCGCCCGCCACATCCGGTTCATGCACGACGCCAGCTGCGTCCCCAGCATCCACAACGTCGTGCTGACCCCGTTCGGCGACGACAGCTTCAACAGCACCTACCGCGAGCTTCGGTCCAAGGGGTACTCCCGGACCGACCGGAAGTACCTGGTGTGGATCGACGCCAACGTCTACTGCGGCATCGCCGAGGTGTACTACGACGACTCACCCGGCATCGGGAACGCGAGCAACGGGTCCACCTCGGTTCCGGGAGAAGTGGGTCTGGTGGGGAAGGCGTGCTGGGGCCAGCCCAACAGCGTCGAGGCGCACGAGCTCGTCCACGTGCTGGGCGGGGTGCAGACGTCGGCCCCCAACGCCACCTTCGGCAACCACTGCACCGACAACTACGACCGGCTCTGCTACTCCGACGGCACCGGGTTCGCCCGCGTCGTCTGTTCCGACCCGGGCCACGAGAACCGGTTGGATTGCAACCACGACGACTACTACTCGACCTCCCCCGCCCCCTTCAGCTACCTGGCGACCCACTGGAACACGGCCAACAGCCGGTTCCTGACCGGCTCGGGGTCGGGCTCGCCTCCCCCGCCGCCACCACCGTCGCCCACGACCACGACGACCGCTCCGCCCCCCACGGCGACGACGGCACCGCCCACCACCGCGCCACCCACCACCGCGCCGCCCCCCACGACGACGACGACCGTCCCACCGCCCCCGCCCCCACCGACGGCGTCCCTCCCCTCGAATCCCCAGAGCCTGTACGCCACCCAGCCCACGGCCGGGCGGGGGGTCCTCCTGTTCTGGTCGCCGCCGGCCAGCCCGGGCAACCCGCCCTTCACGACCTACCGCATCTACCGGGGGGCGGGCCCGACCAACCTCACCCACCTCACCGACGTGGGGACGTCGGTGTCGACCTACACGGATACGGCGACCACGATCGGAGCCCTGTACTGGTACCAGGTCTCGGCCGTCGGCTCGGCGGGCGAGGGGCCGCGTTCCAACCTGGCTCGGATGGTGGCCAGGTAGGGCGGGTCAGCGTCCGGGCGGAAGCCGGCCCACCCGATCGAAGGCGCGCAAGGGCGCCACGGCGTCGATCACCCGGCTGAACGACACCACCTCGCCCAGGACGTTGAGCACGGCGACCGCGACCAGCACCAGATTGCGGGTGCCCGGGCTGGCGGCGAGGACCACCCCGAGGCCGAGGGCTGCGCCCAGGGCATTTGCTCCGGCGTCGCCCAGCATGAAGTGTTCCCGCAGGTCGTCGACCAGCAGGCCGGCGGCGGCGCCGGCGACCACGGCGACCGCGGAGAGCGACTCGTCCGCCCCGGCGGCGAGGACCAGCACGGCGAAGGCCACCAGGCTCACCTTGATGGCCCGGCCGGGGCCGCGGTCGAACAGGTTCCCGAGGTTGGCGCAGAGGGCGACGAGGGCGGCGTCGGCCAGGAGTCGTCCGATCGTGCCGTCCGAGGCGGCGAGGGCGATGGGGCTGACGGCGACGAGGGCGACGGCGGCCCCTCCGAGCAGCTTGAACAGCCCGGTCGTCACCCGGCCGGCGAGCAGGGCGAGCACGTGGCCCTTGAACCCCCGGTGCTCGCCCGAGCCGGCCACGTCGTCGATGGCGCCCAGGAGGCAGAAGCCGGTGACCGTGACCAGGGTGAGGAGACGGGCCAGGTTGATGGCGTCGTCTCCGGCACCGACGGCATCGACCACGCTGCGCCCTGCCTCCACGAGGAACAGGGCGAGGGGAAGGACGACACCCACGGCGACGGGGATCTCCCGGTCGCGGTAGTTCGGGCGGAGCAGGATGGGCTGGGAGAACCAGGGCCGGGCCGCCAGCCACGTCAAGCGGACGGCGAGGACCCCTACCAGCACGGCCAGGGCCAGCTCGCCCATCAGGACCGGCCAGGCGGGGAAAGGGTGCTGGTCGAGGCGAGGGGGAGGCGGTCGGCGGCACTGGGTCCACCGACGCCGGCGGGGCTGGGGCCAGTGGGCTCCAGCAGGACGGGACGGCGCCGGTCTCCGCCGAGGGCGAGGAGCGTGAGGAGCGGCCCGACCTCCACCAGCACGAGGGCGGTGACGACCACGCCCGAGTCGTTCGTGGCGAAGCCCACGACGCCGGCGGCGACGGCGGCGACCACCCCTGTGCGCAGGGCGGAGCGGGGCGGGAGCAGGTCGGCCCAGCGCCGTTTCACGACCAGCAGGTAGAGCAGGAACCCGGCGATCAGGGGCACGGCCCAGACCCAGGGGGTCCGGAGCAGGAGCCGGACGTTGGCCTCCGCCTTGCGGGCGATGGTCGTCCCCAGCTCGCCCCGGCCGTCGGACCAGGTGTCGGCCACCAGCCGCCCCAGGTGACTGCGGGCCTCGGGGGGACGCAGGAGATCCACGGTCACCGCCAGGGCCAGGACGGCCAGGGTGACGGCCGCCGCACCGCCGACGAGCCGCCACGTCAGCTTCCGTCCGGTCAGCGCCAGCAGGGTCAGACCGAACACGGGAACGAGGGTGAGGATGCCGCCGACGTCGTCGCCCAGGCCGGGCGCCCCGTCCACCACGACGACGAGGACGAGAAAGGCGGCCGAGGCGGCCAGGGCCTCCCGGCGGCGGGGAGCGTGGTGGAGGTGGAGGGCCACGCCCAGCAGGCTGACGGCGGCCAGTACGGCGAACGTCGTGTTGCCCAAGCCGAAGAAGCGGCCCGCGCTCTGGGGTGAGTATCCGAGGATGCCGCCGACCTGGAGCCGCCCGCCGGTGGCGACGTCGGCGAGCAGGAGCCACGCGGTCGCCCCGTAGATCCAGGCGAGGGGACTCAGGAGGTGGCGGCGGGCGCGGCGGGCCAGGACCACCACCAGCGCGCCGCACGCGACGAGGAGCACCACGCCGGCGGGTCCCAGGCGGGGGGCGAACGGGGTGAGTCCCCGGAACAGGAGGGTCGCGAGGGGGAAAGCGGCCCCGGCGAGAGCCACGTCCCGCAGGACTGTCCTCCACGTCGACGAGCCATCCCACCCCCGAGCGAGGGCCAGGACCACGACGGCGTAGGCGATCGCCTGGAAAACGATGAACCCGAGGGCCACCCCCAGGTAGATGCGCTCCCGGTACGCGATGTCGGTGTCGAGCCGGCCGAGGCGGCCGGGGTCGGGCGTGGCCGGGTGGAAGCGCAGAGCGTGCCCCACCATCTCCGCCGGCACGGGTACATCGAGCGCCTGGAGGAGGGTGGGGGCCAGGTCGGTGAGGGCGACAAGGCCGAGCCGGCGGGTCGAGGGCGAGTGGAGGTAGCCGGCGACCGTCCCGGTTCCGCCGGCCACGATCGGCGTCAGCCGCCACTCGTCGGCGGGAGGGACGAAGGATGCGGCGAGGACGAGCGTGCCGGGCGGGGCGGCGGCCACCAGCCGTCCGAGCAGCTCGTCGGTGTGGGTGAGCGCCTGGTCCCGCAGGCGGGCGACGAAGTCCTCGGGGGCGATTGCGGCCAGGTCGCGCACCCGGTCGAGATCGCCCGGGTCGACGAGGACGACGTCCGCCGTGGCCAGGGCCTCCACCGTGCGGGCCAGGACGCGCTCGGGGTCGGCCCGGCGACTGAAGGGAGCGGGCCGATCGGCCATCAGCAGGTCGTGGGGGTCCACCGACCCCGCGTCCACCCGGCCTTCCGAATCCATCAGGGCGACAGGAGCCGGCCGGTCCGTCTCCGGGACGCGCTCCAGCCCGGTCAGGCCGGTGGCGGTGTCGGCATTGCCGACGACCGCGGTGCGGAGGCCGGCCCGGTGCATAGCGTCCCCCAGGGCGCCCGGCGTTGACGGCACGTGCCGGCCAGCGTCACGGCGCACGGTGGCGGCAGCGGGAACCACCACCGCGCCTCCAGGCACGCCCGCCGCGTCCTTGCCCGGCGCGCCGGCTCGTACCCGCGCCCCCGCCCCGAGGGTGGCGTAGGCCTCGACCGGACTGGGGTCGGAGGAGAGCGTCCGTACGGTCATCGCCCCCAGGGCCCCGCCGCCGGCCAGGAGTCGGTCGAGGTGGGGGAGACGTCCGGTGCCCACCTCGTCCCACTCCAGGCCCGAGATGCTCACGATCAGCACACGGTCGGGACGGGTGGGAGGGGCGACGCTGGACGCCTCCCACCGGCCTCCCGACCAGAACGAGGCGGCCACGACGGCCAGGAGGGCGACGGCGATGAGCCGGATGCGGGCGCGCCGCGAGGTCAGCCGGGGCCAGAGGGCGCGCACGACGTCCGCCCCTTGGCGCGCCCGGTGGGCGAAACCACTCACCGTCCGCCCCGTATGGCGGTGCTCCATGGCCACGGGCACCTCGACCACGCGAGCTCCGGTGCGGCGGGCGTCAATCGTCATCCCGACCTCGAGTCCGAACCGGGGAGCGAGCTCGACCGACCGCAGGAGGTCGCCCCTGACCGCCCGCTGGCCCGAGAGCGGGGCGGTCACGGGCCGACCGGTGGCCCGGCGGATCCCCGCCCCGGCCAGATCCCGCACCAGGCCGAACCCGCCCTGCCCGGCGGCGGAGGGGAGCACGCCGACGGCCATATCCGCCTCGTGGTCGAGGACGCAGGTGAGCAGGACCCGGGCGGCGGCGGCCGAGCTCCCGGTGTCGGCGTCGATGAGCAGGTAGGTGCCGGCGTGGGACGCCAGGTTCACCCCGGCGGCCACCGCTTCTCCCTTGCCCCGGTTGGCAGGAAGCTGCAGCACCCACGCCCCCGCCGCCCGGGCCGCGTCGGCCGTGGCGTCGGACGACCCGTCGTCCACCACGACGATCTCGTCGACCTCGGGCAGGCTGGTCAAGGCGGCGACGGTGGCGCCGACGGAGGCAGCGGCGTCTTTGGCCGGGACGATGGCCACCACCGGCCGGAGGGCGGAGCCGGGGTCCGAGTCCGTCTCGGGTGTCGTCCCCGGCTCCTCTGAGGGGGGTGCGGGGTCGGTCGCCGCCGGGGCGGGCGTGTCGGGGCTCGGCTCGCTCACCGGCGGCCGGGCCAGAGGTCGACCAGCTCGGGGGCCCGCAGGCCCCGCTGGCCGACGAGATAGACGGCCGCCCCGACCCCGCCGGCGAGCACGACGGTGACTGCGCTGGCCGTGCGGCCCCCGTGCGGGAGGACGGCCACCAGTACGGAGGCCACCGCCCCCGCCACCACGGCACAGCCCAAGCTGCGGGCCAGCGACGAGGCGATGGGCCAGCGCTCCTCGACCCGGCGCCGGAGGAGGACGGCGAGGGCGGCGGCGCCGGCCAGGAAGGCGGCGGAATGGCCGTACCCCAGGGCGGCGAGTCGGCCGTCGCCCTCGGCCAGGGCGTAGCCGGCGACCATGACCGCTGACCCGCCGGCGGCCACGGCCAAAGCCACGACCGTGGGCGTCCGGGTGTCGCCGGCGGCATACCAGGCCCGGACCAGGAACTGGAACCCGGCGTATCCGATCAGGCCGACGGCGTAGGCGGCCAGGAGCTCGGCCACCAGGTCCGCCCCGGCGGCGTCGAGCGCACCGACGCGCAGGACGCGGAGGGTGGGTTCGGCCAGGACGATGAGCAGGGCGGCGGCCGGGAGGGTGAGGAAGGCGAGGGTGGCCGAGCCCCGGCGCAGCACGCCGGCGAAGCGGGACCACTGCCGAGCCGAGGCGGCTGAGGCCAGTGGGGGGTAGAGCGCGGTGAGGACCGGGTGGGCGAGCAGGGCGAAGGGCAGCAGGAACACCTGGAAGGCGATGTGGTAGGCGACCACGCCCCCCTCCACCCGGTTGGCCAGCACGAGGGTGGTGACTAACAGCACCTGGCTCAGGGCGACCATGCCCGCCGCCCAGAGCCCGTCCCGCCCGAGGTGGCGGAGTCCGGGGGCGGACAGGTCCCACCGGGGTCGGAGGCGCAGCCCGCTGCGCCACAGGGCGATGACCGGCACGAGGGTCATGGCCAGGACGCCGGCGGTGGTTCCCAGGCCAAGGATGAGGCGGTCCCCCGTGGAGAGGTCGAGACCTGGTCCCGACCCGTGAGCCGCCCAGAACACGGCCATGGTGGCGATCACCAGCAGGTTGTTGGCCACCGGGGCGAAGGCCGGCGCGCCGAAGCGGCGGCTCCCGTGAAGCAACCCGGTGGCGACTGCACCGACCGCATACAGGAGCACCTGAGGCAGGAAGAGGACGAGCAGGAACGACCCGAGAGCGACCTCCTGATCGCGCACGGCGGGGTCGGTCACCTCGACGGTGAGCAGGCGCATGATCGCCGGGCGGAGCACGAGCCCCAGCGCGGTGACCGCTCCCAACCCGACCAGGGCCAGGCCGAGCACCGCCCCGGCCAGACGTTCGGCCGCTGCTCGGTCGCCCTTCTCGAGGAGGCGGACGAACGGCGGGACGAGGACGGAGGACAGCAGCCCGGCGGCCAGCAGCTCGAAGAGGATGTTCGAGACGAGGTTGGCCGACTGGTAGGTGTTGCCGGCGAACGTCGTCCCCAGCACGGCGCCCACCGCCAGCACCCGCAAGAACCCGGTGAGGCGGGAGGCGAGGTTCCCGGCGGTGATGACGCCGGCTCCGGCCACGCGACCCGGACGGGTCTGGTCGCCGGCGACCCGGTTCACGGCTCGACCGGTGGCAGCAGCCGTTCCGCCCCCGGTCCGACCCCGTAGTGGCCGGTCAGGGGTTGGGCCAGGTCGTCGACGGCGAGCACGACGGCCGCCTGGCCGATCGGCGTCTCCAGGTTGTCGACCGTCGAGATGCGGGGCGACAGGCTGCCGTCGGCGCGCAGCGGGCCCACGAAGACAGCCCGGCCCCCCGGTGTGTCCTGGCCGCTCTCCGCCACCACCACACGGCTCCGAGTGCCGGGGGGGGTCATGGCCTGAACCAGGGGGCGGGCCAGGCGTTCGTCCGCCACTTGCGCTCCCGCGCCCGACACCAGCACGATCCGCAGGCCGTTGATGGGGAACGAGCTCAGCCCAAGGTTGGCGGTCGAGACCGAGGTGGAGGCCGGGGGCTCGTAGCCGAGAAAGCCGTTGGCGGCCAGCGCCGGGATCAGCGTCGTGTCGCCGCTGGCTCCATCCAGCACCGCGCCGAGACGGTTCACCAGCTGCGAGCGCAGCACGTCCGTCGACGACGGGTTGACGTTGAGGGTTGTCGCCAGCGCCCGGATGTCCCCCTCGTTCTCGAGTCGAAGCTTGTTGGTGAGCTGGAGGGTTCCCGCGCTCAGGGCCTGACTCGTGGTCAGGGCGGCGGCGAGCGCCTCGACCGGCTTGCGATCGATCCCCTGCACGGTGATCACCAGCACGGGCACGCCCCGCAGTTGACCCTCGACCATCTGGTCCCGGGCCTCCCCGGCGAAGCTGTTCATGAGGTCGAGCTGGCCGCGGAGGGTCCGGTTCTCGTTGGCCGTACGGTCGGCCCGGGCGTCCACCGTGTTCACCCGCTCCTCCAGGCGGTCGACGATCGCCTGGTCGATGACGGTGGAGCCCATGACGATGCCGAGGGCCAGGGCCAGGAACACGGCCACCAGCGAGACGATGTGGTACCTGAGGTTGATCATCGAACGGGAGGCTTCACGAGCCGAACACGGACCGCCAGGTGTCGCTCAACCAGACCCACAGGGCTCGGAGGAAGACGTGGGTCGAGTCGGCCACGGCGGCGATGACCAGCATGGCCACCAGCGCGGCCAGGACCAGGAAGAACAGGTCCCCCTTGCGCACCCGGCTCTGGTAGAGCCGGCTCACGCCCTTGGCGTCCACCAGGATCGGCCCGACCTTGAGCCGGACGAGGAAGGTCGACGCCATGCCGCTCCGCCCCTTGTCCAGGAACTCCACCATCGAGGCGTGGGTGCCGACGGCCACGATCAGCTCGGCCCGCTTCTCGTAGGCCAGGAGCATGGCGATGTCCTCGCTCGTCCCGATGGCCTCGAACACGGTGTAAGGAAGGCGCAGGGCCTCGAGCCGGGCGGCCCCGGGGGCGTCACCGCCGGGATAGGCGTGGACCACCAGCTGAGCCTTCGAGGTGCGCAGCGTCTCGTCGCTCACCGAGTCGAAGTCGCCGATGATGACGTTGGGCCGGTACCCGGCTTTGACCAAGGCGTCGGCGCCACCGTCGACGGCGATGAGCACCGGCTTGATCTCCTGGATGTAGGCCCGCAGGGCGGCCAGGTCCTCCTCCCAGCCCAACCCCCGGACCACCACCAGCACGTGACGCCCGGCCAGGTCGACGCCGAGGCTCGGGAGGGACGGCGAGTCCGTCAGCAGGTGGTGCTCCCGGCGGAGGTACTCGAGCGTGTTCTCGGCGAACCGCTCCAGCTCGGCTCCCACGGTCAGCTTGGCCTGCTCGATCTGCTCCTCGAGCGACTCCAGGGTGTGGCGGGTCCCACGGGCGACGAGGCGGCCGTCCGCCAAGACGTCCTGGCCGGCGACGCTCAGGCGCTCGCCCTCGGTGACCGCGGTCGTGACCTCCGTCCCGACGTCGTCGATCAGCGGGATGCCGGCGGCGACCAGGAGGAGGGGGCCCATGTTGGGGTAGCGCCCGGAGATCGAGCGGGAGGCGTTCACCACCGCCCCGGCGCCCGCCTTGATCAAGCCCTCGGCCGCGAGCCGGTCGAGGTCCAGGTGGTCGATGACGGCGATCTCGCCCGGTTGCAGTCGGCTCAAGAGGCGCTTGGTCCGCGTGTCCACTTTGGCCGTGCCCTCGACCTCGATCCGCTCCGCGGTCCTGTCCGGGACAGGACGGCTCCCGTTGGTCGAGGGCAAGCCGTCGGGGTCGCTGATGGGGAGCCGGGGGGCGCGGTTCCGAACCAGCCCACGCCCCCGCGGACGGGGATCTGACCCGTCCGGCTCGGGCGACGCCGCCATCACGCGCCGGTCCTCTCCGCCGCCGCCACCGAAGCCCGCTGGTGGGCGGCAGCCGCCAGCAACTCCTCGGCGTGCTCATGGGCGGCGGCGCTAGCCGGCTGGCCCGACAGCATCCGAGACAGTTCGACCACCCGCTCCGCCCCGGACAGGACGCGGGCGGCGGCGACCGTCCGCCCCCGGTCCTCTCCCTTGGACACGGCAATCTGGCAGTCGGCGAAGGCGGCGACCTGCGGGAGGTGGGTGACCACGACGACCTGGCGACCGGGGGTTGCGAGAGCGGCGAGGGCCCGACCTACGGCCAACGCCGCCTGTCCGCCGATCCCGGCGTCCACCTCGTCGAATACGAGCGTGCTCGGCCCTGGGACACCAGGCGCGTTCGCACCACCGGTCGCGCCCGTCCGGGGCCGGCCACCCCCGGAGCCCGTGCCGAGGGCGAGACGGAGGGCCAGCATGGTCCGAGCCAGCTCACCCCCCGAGGCCACCTTGGCCAATGGCAGCTCGGCCTCGCCCACGTTCGCCCCCAGCATGAAGGTCACGTCGTCGGCGGGGTTGGGCCCGTTCACCGCCACCGAGAACCGAGCGCCGGTCATGGCCAATGCCTGCAGGTGCTCCTCGACGGCGGCGGCCAGCCGGGGTCCGGCGTCCTTCCGGCGGGCAGCCACCGCCGTGGCCTCGGCGTCCACCAGGCGCACCATCTCCGATCGCTCCCGTTCGAGTGCCTCGGCTCGCTCATCGCGCTGCTCCAGCTCCGCCAGCCGCGCCCGAGCCTCGCGTTCGAAGTCAAGCACGTCGGACAACCGCTCACCGTACTTCCGCTTGAGGTCGGCGAGCAGGCGACGGCGGGCGCGCACCTCCTCCAGCCGCTCCGGGTCGACGATGATGCCCTCGGTCAAGCGGCGCAGGTCAGCACCTGCCTCTTGCACCTCCGCCGCGACCGCCCGCAACCGGTCCTCCAGCTCGGCGAACGGGCGCCGCCCAGCACAGGCGGCCAGGGCCCGGGCCACCCAGTCGGCTGCTGCCCCCTCGTCCACCAGGGCGGCGTACGCCTCGCCCCCCGCCTGGCGGTGGGCCGAGGCGTCGGCCAGCGCGTCTTCCTCGACCTCGAGCCGCTCGTCCTCGTCGGCGTCCTCGATCCCGCAGGCCGCCAGCTCGGCCAGCTGGTAGCGCAGGAGGTCGGCCTCCCGGGCCCGCGCCCGCTCGTCCCCGCCCAGGGCGGCGAGGCTGCGGGCGATGGTGTCCAGCCGGCGGCGCGCCTCCTGGAGTGGACCGAGGTCGATGCCGCCGAAGCTGTCGAGCGCTTCCCGCTGGAGCCGGGGCGAGAGCAGCGACTGATGGGCGTGCTGGCCGTGCAGGTCGACCAGGCGCTGCCCGATCTCGGTCAGCTCCCCCGCCGTCGCCAGCCGCCCGCTCACGTAGGCACGCGAGCGGCCACTGCGGGGGACGACCCGGGCCAGGACGAGCTCTTCGCCGCCCAGGAGGAAGCGGCCCTCCACCCGCGCCTCGTCCGCTCCCGGGCGCACCAGCATCGGGTCGGCTCGCCCACCCACCAGGAGCTCGATGGCCTCCACGACCAGCGTCTTTCCGGTACCCGTCTCCCCCGTGACCGCGGTCATGCCCGGCGGGAAGGTCAGCGTGAGATCGGCGATCACGCCGAGGTCCCGGGCGTGGAGCTCGAGGAGCATCAGCGGTCGGTGAGGCCGAACTTCGCCTTGAGCACGCCGTAGAAGTCGCGTGGCTCGAACCGGATGAAGTGGGCCGGGACGGGAGCCACCCGTACCGACAGGCTGTCGCCCTGACCCAGCCGCCCCAGCTCCCGTCCGTCCACCGACAGCGTCGCCCCCCGGTGGTCGAGCACCTCAATCCGCACCGGCTCGTCCCGGTGGAGAACCAGGCTGCGGGAGAAAGGCGTGTGGGGCGCCACCGGAGTGAGCAGGAGCGCCTCCTGACGCGGCGAGACGATGGGTCCCCCCGCGGAGAACGAGTAGGCGGTGGACCCCGTGGGCGTGGCGATGATGAGCCCGTCGGCCACGTAGCTGATGAACGGTTGCCCGTCGATGTTCACCCTCAGGTGGACCGTGTGCCCGGGCTCGGTCTTCTCCACCACCGCCTCGTTGAGCGCCAGATGGTCGCCGCGCGGCGGTCCCTGGTTGCAGGAGACGGCGAGGGTGAGCATGGTGCGGTCCTCGACGACGTAGTCGCCGGCGAGGAACCGCTCGAGGGCGGTGGGCAGGGCGGGCACCTCGACGTCGGTCAGGTAGCCCAGGCGACCCAGGTTCACCCCGAGCACCGGTGTGTCATGACCGGCGACGAGGTCCACGGCCCGCAGCATGGTCCCGTCTCCGCCGAGGGCGATGGCCAGGTCCACCCCCGTCACCAGGAGGTCGTCGTCCGCCCCGAACTGGGGCAACCCGGCCGCCTCCGCATCCCGCTTGGGAAGCCGCACCCCATGGCCGCGCTCGACCAGCCAGGTGGCAGCTTGGCCGGCAAGCTCGACCGCCCGCGGCCGGCTCTCGTTGACGAGCAGGACGACGACCGCCACCCGCTCAGGCCCCGTTCCTCGCCTGCAGCCGCTCACCCTCGGCCAGCAAGGCGTCGATGTCGATGTCGATGTCGATGTCGATGTCGAAGGCCAGGATCTCCCCTCGGCCTTCGTCCCGCCGCACGTGGGCCAAGAACTCGACGTTGCCCTCGGTCCCGAGCAGGGGCGACACCATGAGCTCCATCATGGTCGCCCCCTCGGCCGCGAACGCGGCACGTACCCCCTCGACGGCCCTTCGCCAGACCGTCGGGTCCCGGATCACGCCCCGGCCCCGGGACGCCTCGGCCGGTCCCGCCTCGAACTGCGGCTTGACGAGGAGGACGAGGTCGCCTTCGGGTGCGATGGCCCGGACGAGCACCGCGGCCACCGTCCGCAAGGAGATGAACGAGAGGTCGGCCACCGCCAGGGAGACGGGCTCGACGAGGTGCAGCTGGCGGACGTTGGTCCGCTCCAGCACCGTCACCCGGGGGTCGTCACGCAGGCGAGGCGCGAGCTGCCCGTGGCCCACGTCCACCGCCACCACGTGCGCCGCCCCCCGCTGGAGCAGGCAGTCGGTGAAGCCACCGGTCGAAGCACCGGCGTCAAGGGCGCGCCGTCCGGCGACGGGGACGGAAAAGCGCTCGAGGGCGGCGTCCAGCTTCTCGCCCCCCCGGCTCACGAATCGCGGCGGAGGACCGAGCAGCTCGACCGGCTCCGCCGCGCTCACCAGCCGGGCCGGCTTCTCGGCCAGCGCGCCTCCGACCAGAACCCGTCGGGCGGCGATCTCCGCTTGCGCCCGCTCCCGGGTCGGCACCAGCCCTCGCCGGACCAGCTCGAGGTCGAGCCGGCGCCGCAGGGCTACCCCCCGGCCGGGCCGTTGGGCGGAGGACCGCCGGTCGGGGTGGACGAGCCCGGTGTCGACGGACCGGAGACCACGTCGCTCCCGCCCGCCGAGACCCCTTCGCTCCCGCCATCCGAGACCACTGCGCTCTCGCTCGCCGCCGCCTTCTTCGGGGCACGGGCCTTCTTGGTGGCGCCGGCCTTCTTTGGGGCCCCCGCGCTCGCCGCCCCAGCCCCGGGAGCGGCCGCCCCTTCGCCGGCGGCCACCGTACGAGCGGCCTGCCCCGTGCCCGGCGGCGTCTCCGGCGGGGTCACCTCCCCCTCGCCGCTACTGGGACCGCCAGCCACGCCCGCACCGCCGGCCAAGCC
>JALZEC010000134.1 GCA_030862235.1 Actinomycetota bacterium
CCCTACGGGCCACCCGTGGGGCCCGACCTCGTCCGCGGTCTGGCGGGACCCTCCGCGGATGTCTCTAAGAGAGGGAAGGGAAGAAGAGCTCGATCTCGCGCTTTGCTGAGTCTTCGCTGTCGCTGCCGTGGACGAGGTTTTCTGTCAGGGCGATGGCGAGGTCGCCTCTGATCGTTCCGGGGGCGGCTTGTCTCGGGTTGGTGGCGCCCATGAGGCCCCTCACCATGGCGTACGTCTCGTCGGGGCCCTCGACGACCATGAGGAGGGCCGGACCTCGGGTGATGAACGCCACCAGGTCCTCGTAGAAGGGCTTGCCTTCGTGTTCGGCGTAGTGGCGGCTCGCCGTCTCCCGGTCGATGGTGCGCAGCTCGGCGGCCACCAGGCGGAGACCCTTGGCCTCGAGGCGGCCCACGATCTCGCCGACCAGGCCCCGTTCAACCGCGTCGGGCTTGCACATCACCAGAGTTCGCTCCACGGGGCGGCGACCCTAGCCGGAACGCATCAGGCGGCCAGAAGGCCCTGACTCCGGAGCCAGGCGCGTGCCGAGCCGACCACGTACAGCGACCCGGTGACGAGGACCAGCTCGTCGCTATGCGCCTCCCCCAGGGCCGCTTCGACCGCCTCTGCCACTGATCCCACCGCCACCGCCTGCGCCCCCAGGGCGCGGGCGGCGGCGGCCACCTCGGGGGCGGGAAGGGCTCGGGGGGAGGGGGGCGGGCAGGCGATCACGCAGCGGGCGGCGCCGCCCCGCATCGCCTCCAGCATCTCGACAGGGTCCCGGCCCGCGAGCATCCCGACGACCAGGATCCGGCCTGCGACCTGCCCGAACGCCTCGTCGATCGCCGTCGCCGCCGCCTCGGCCCCGGCTGGGTTGTGTGCGCCGTCGAGGATGCAGAGCGGCTCGTGCCCCACGACCTCCAGACGGCCGGGGAGGCGGACAGCGGCAAACCCCTCCTCGACCACCTCGGCTGCCGCCGGCGCACCAAAGAACGCCTCCGTCGCAGCCAGGGCCAGCGCCCCGTTCTCCGCCTGGAAGGCACCGTGAGCCGGGAGGAACACGTCGGCGTAGGCCGCTTCGGGCGTGAACAGGTCGAGAGCCCGCCCACCATGGGCCAGCCGTGAGCTCGTGCAGCCGAAGTGGCGGTTCCGCTCCCACACCCGCTCCGCCCGTCCGACACCCCGGAAGACGGCGGCCAGCTCCGGGTCAGTCTCGCCCAGTACGAGCGTGCTGCCTTGCTTCACGATGCCCGCCTTCTCCCGGGCAATGTCGGCCAGGGCCGGACCGATGGTCTCGGCGTGGTCCAAGCTGACGTTGGTCACGACCGCCACCCGCCCG
Organism: Actinomycetota bacterium; assembly: GCA_030862235.1. GTDB lineage: Bacteria > Actinomycetota > Acidimicrobiia > Acidimicrobiales > AC-14 > JALZEC01. Next base: position 1,337 of record JALZEC010000134.1, read on the forward strand.
TCGGCCACATTGGTGGCATCCCATCTGCCCCCGAGGCCGACCTCGACCACGGCCACGTCCACCGCGATATCGGCGAACCAACGGAAGGCGGCGGCGGTGAGAACCTCGAAGTGGGTGGGCCGCCGGTCCAGAAGGGGCTCCAGGTCAGCCACCGCGGAGAGCACGTCGGCCAGGTCGGCGTCGGGGATCGGCTCACCGTTCCACGCCATCCGCTCGTTCAGTCGCTCCAGGTGAGGACTGGTGTAGGTGCCGACCGAGAGGCCGCGCGCCTTGAGCAGGGAAGTCACGATGCGGGCGGTCGAGCCCTTCCCGTTGGTGCCCGTCAGGTGGATGACGGGCGCCGCGTGCTGCGGATCACCCATGACCCCGACCAGCTGGGCGATCCCGTCCAACCGGCGAGCGGCAGCCGCTGGCGACCGGTCGGCCTCCAAGCTCACATGACCGGCGAGCCAAGCGAGAGCGCCGTCGAGGTCCACGGGCGGCCTTTCTACCGGGTCACGACGCGGCGTGGCGCGGATCGGGTGGCGAGGTGCCCTGGACGCCACGCGCCCCCGAGCACGCGCCGAGGGCGCGCCGTCCGGCGCGCCCTCGGGAAAAGGTGGGGGGGATCAGGCAGCCAGGCGGCGAGCCTGGGCGGCCTCGGCTAGGCGAAGCGCCCGCTCCTGGGCCGCCTCGGCGGCCAGGCCCACCTGGTGGCGGGCCTTCGTCGCCTTCGCCGCCGCCTTCGCCGCCTTGATCGACGCCTTGCGGGCCGCCCGGCGGGCCGCCCGCTTGGTCTTCTTCTTGGTGTGCTCGATGGCGGGCCCGGCGGCTCGCGCGGCCTCGACCAGGCCGGCCGCGGTCAGTGTGGCGCCCAGCTTCTTCCGCCGCTTGGCCGCCCGCCTGGTCGCCCGTCGGTCGACGAGGAGGCCGGTGACGGCACCGACCGCCGCCGCTCCGGCCGCCGCACCCGCCGCCTTCTTGGCCACGTCGGCCGTCCCGGGCTTGTCCTGCTGCTCGCTCCGGAGGGTCCGGATGACGACGACCGCACCGCCGAGGGTCCCGGCCACGACCGCGTACTTGACGACCTTGCCCATGGACGCTCCTTTGCTCGGGTTTGCTCAGGATGTCTTGTTTGCTGGTGTGTCTGCTGGCCCGGACGAGAAGGCACCGGGTGGTGCCCGCGTCCTACCTACCTCAGGGTACGCCCGCGGAACCGGGGGCGGGTCAGGAGGCGGCGCGGCGGGTGCGGGTCGACGGGCGCTCCGCGTCCCGCGGCACTAGCGTGGGGTTGACCCGCTGGAGCAGGACCGACCGGTCGATGAGGCACTTGCCC
>JALZEC010000210.1 GCA_030862235.1 Actinomycetota bacterium
CCTCCCCGCCTCGCGGCTCACCGCGGCCGAGCGGGCGTTGGCCGCGGCCCTTCGCGCCGGCGGCGCCGTGCTCGGAGAGGGTGGGGCTGCGGTGGACGGCGTCGTCGAGGCGGTCAAGGTCCTCGAGGACGACCCGGTGTTCAACGCCGGGCGCGGTTCGGTCCTGACCGCCGAGGGCCGGGTGGAGATGGACGCCGCCGTAGCTGACGGCCACCTGCGCCGGGCCGGGGCGGTGGCCGCCTGCGAGGGCGTTCGCAACCCGGTGGAGGCCGCTCGAGGCGTGCTGGCCCACACCGACCACGTTCTGCTGGTGGGCGAGACCGTGACCCAACTGGCCAAGGGGTGGGGCCTGGCGGTCGAGCCCGAGGAGTGGTTCGTACCATCCCGCCCACCGGCCGTGCAGTCAGAGACGGTAGGCGCCGTCGCCCTCGACGACGATGGGCACCTCGCGGCGGCCACGTCGACCGGCGGTCGAGCCGGCCAGCTGGCCGGTCGGGTGGGCGACTCGCCCATCGTGGGGGCAGGGATCTGGGCCGACGACGGGACCTGCGCCGTCTCCGCCACCGGCCACGGCGAGGCCTTCGTCCTGGCCGCCTTCGCCCACGAGGTGGACGCCCTCCTGCGCCTCGCCGGGGCGGACATCGGCACGGCCTGCGAGCGGGCCCTGGTCGCCGTCAGCGCCCGGGGAGGCAAAGGCGGCTGTATCGCCCTCGATCGAACCGGCCGTCTCGTCCTGCCCTTCACCAGCGACCTGATGTTCCGCGGCTGGACCAGCAGCTCCGGCCAGCTGGTCACCGCCGTCCTTCCCGACGACATTCCGGGCGACTGAGTTAGGTTCTTCTCCTGGGGGTCGGGTCATGAGCGAGCCAGTGAAGATCGCCATCGCGGGCGGCGGCTACGGGTCCAAGGTCGCGCTGCCCGCCTACAACGAGCTGGACGAGTTCCAGCCGGTCGGCGTCTGGTCGCGCCGGCCAGAACGGGCCCAGGAGCTGGCTGAACAGCACGGGGTGGAGGTCGGCACGGCCGACTACGAGGAGCTCATCTCCATCCCCGGCCTGGAAGCGGTCCACGTGGCCACGCCGGTGGTCACCCACCTGCCGTTCGCCGTCGCCGCCGCCCGGCGCGGGCTGCACGTCCTGTGCGAGAAGCCTCTGGCCGACAGCCTGGCCGAGGCGCGCCAGATCGTCGCCGCCATCGAAGCCGCCGGCGTCGTGGGAGCGGTCGGCTACGAGCTACGGCTCAAGGAGACCCGTCAGCGGCTCATCGACCGGGCGCGGGAGGTGTTCGGCCGGCCTCGCATGGTGGCCGTGTCGCTCGTCCAGGACGACCACGCCGACCCTTACTCCCGACCCCGCACGTGGGTCCACGACGCGACGATGGGCGGGGGCCGGCTCCAGGGCTACGGCGTGCACGATCTCGACATGCTGCTGGAGATCCTCCCACCGGTGGAGTCGGTCGCCGCCGCTCTGGAGGTCGGCGTACCCATGCGAACCACCGGTGAAGACGGCGAGCTGCTGCCGGTGACCGCCGAGGACGCCTACGCCATCCTCCTGCGGTTCACCGGGGGCGGCCTCGGGGTTGTCAGCCTGGTGGCGACCGCCCGCCATTCCCGGGGGGACGTGATCGAGCTCCACGGAGACGAGGGCACCGTGCGCCTCGACGCCGACCAGCGGGTGTGGTGGGGGCGCGCCGGCGAGGAGCTCCAGTGCGAGGGGCCGTTGGAGAGCAGCTCCAGCGAAGCGTTCAAACGGCTGGCCAGCAACTTCTGGGCCGCCATCCGAGAGGGGGCCGCCCCCGACCCGTCCCTTCAGGAGGGGTTGCGCGTCCAGTCCGTGTTCGACGCCGTCCGCATCGCCGCCACCGAGCGGCGATGGGTCCGCCCCGAGCCCGTCACCCTCACCTGAAGTACTTCCTCGTCAGCTGGAAGATGTACCCGACCGTGGACGAGGCGCGGTCGTTGTTGGACGCGGTCCAGGACGGGCTCCGGGAGCGAGCTCAGGCCGGCGCCCGGCTGCCCCGGGTGATCCTCTGCCCACCGTTCGTCTCCATCGTGCCCCTCGCCCCGGTCGCCGACCCCGAACTCCTCCGTCTCGGCGCCCAGAACTGTCACTGGGAGGTCGAGGGGCCGTACACAGGCGAGATCTCAGCCAGGATGCTGCGGGGTTTCGCCGAGTACGTGATGATCGGCCACAGCGAGCGGCGGGCCATGGGCGAGACCGACGAGCAGATCGCGGGCAAGGTGGCCGCCGCCACCGCCCAGGGCCTCGTTCCCATCCTGCTCGTCGGCGAAGACGACCGGGGCGGTGACGGCATCCGGGTCACTGAGCAACGGCTGCGACAGGGCCTCTCACGGGTCGACGCCGACCGCGATCACGTCATCGTCGTCTATGAGCCCACGTGGGCCATCGGAGCGAACGAGCGGGCGCCGGCCGAGCACGTCGGGCGCTCGGTCGCCCACCTCAAAGAGGTCCTGCGCGAGCTGGGATCAGCCGACCCCGAGATCATCTACGGCGGGAGCGTCAACGAGGACAACCTGGGAGAGCTGATGGAGCTCGGCGTGCTCGACGGGGTCGGAGCGACGAGCGCCGCCCTGCGCCCGGAGGGCTTCCTGCAGATCGTCGACCGCCTGGCCACAGGTTGATCCGCAGCTCGGAACTCGGGCGAGCAAGCTCTGCTTGCGAGCCGAATCAAACCTGGCATTGGGGGCAGAGGAACGACGAGCGGCTGTTGACCTTGACCTTGGTGATGGTGCTGCGGCACCGGCGGCAGGACTGGCCCTCCCGGTCGTACACCTTGTGCTGGGTCTGGTAGTCGCCCAGCGCCCCGTAGAGGTCCCGGTACTGCTCGTCGGCCAACGAGGACCCGCGGTGCTTGATGGCATCGAGCAGCGTCTCCACCATGGCCCGGTACAGGCGCCGGACCTCCTGGGACGTCAGGTTGTCGGAGGGGCGGTCGTAGCGCAGTCCAGCTGCCCACAGGATCTCGTCGCTGTAGATGTTGCCGATCCCGGCGACGAACTTCTGGTCCATGAGCAGGGTCTTGAGCTTGGCCTTGCGGGCTGACAGCAGCTCGCCGAAGCGGGTCCAGGACATGACATCGTCCACCGGGTCGAAGCCGAGGTGGGACAGCTCCGGCACCTGCTCCTCGAGCTCCTCCGGGGTGGTGACGAAAATCTCGCCGAACGTCCGGGGGTCGACGAAGCGCAGGATCCCGCCCTGGGTGAAGGTGATCGCCACGTGGGTGTGCTTGGGGTCGGGGTCCTTGGCCCCTCCCTTGCCCCGCAGAAGCTGACCGCTCATCCCCAGGTGGACGACCACCACGTCGCCGCTGTCCAGCTTGAGGAGGAGGTACTTCCCCTTCCGCTGGACGCCGGTGATCTTGTGACCCTCGAGCTTGCCGATGAAGTGCTTCTTGTTGGGGTGGCGGCGGATCGAGCGCATCCCGGTGACCTCCACCTGCTTGATGCGCTTGCCCACGACCTCCTTCTCGAGGTCGCGGCGGATGGTCTCTACCTCGGGGAGCTCAGGCACCGTCGTCGGGGGACAGGTCCTGCCCGTGGGGTGCCGCGGCACCCTGCCCGTCGGCCGCGGCTATCTCCAGGTTGAGCAACTCCCACGCCTCCCGGGCCGCGGCCTGCTCCGCCTGCTTCTTGGAGCGCCCCTGGCCCGTCCCCATCAGGCGGCCTCTTAGGGACACGATGGCGGTGAAGGACTTGGCGTGGTCGGGGCCCTCCCCGTGGACCTCGTAGCGCGGCAGCTCGTCGAACCGGTGGGCGGAGAGCTCCTGGAGCCGAGTCTTGTAGTCACTGCTGCCGGGCCCGGAGGCGGCGTCGACGATCCGCTCGGCCAACAGGCGCATGACCAGGTCAGACGCCGCGTCCCAACCGCCGTCCAGGTAGACCGCCCCGATCAACGCCTCCAGGGCGTCGGCCAGGATCGTTGGCTTCTCGCGGCCGCTCGACTGGTTCTCCCCCTTGCCGAGGAGCAGGTAGGGACCGATGCCGAGCTCGTCGGCCGCCTCCGCCAGCGCCGCGGCGTTGACGACGGACGCCCGGAGTTGCGCCAACTGGCCCTCGGGGAGGTCGGGATAGGTGCGGAAGACGTGGGCCGTGACGATCAGGCCCAGGACCGCATCACCCAGGAACTCCAGGCGCTCGTTCGACTGCTCCCCCGGGTGCTCCGCGCACCACGACCGGTGGGCCATGGCCCGCAGGAGCAAGGAAGGGTCGGAGAACGTCCTCCCCAGCAGCCCGCTGAGCCCTTCCGCCGAAGGAAGGTCGTTCAGAGTGTCGATGCCTCTCCGACCCGGCCGACGACGTAGTCAACTGCGTCTCTCACGGTCTTGAGGTCTTCGAGGTCCTCGTCCTCGATACGGAACCCCTCGGCTCGGCTGCTCAGGTCGGCCTCGAGGGCCTCGACCAGCTCGATCAGCGCCAACGAGTCGGCGTCGAGGTCGTCGGTGAACGATGCTCCTTCGCTGATGGCGGACGGCTCGATCTCGAGGATCTCAGCCAGCCGCTCGCGTACCAGCTCGAGCACCTGCTGGCGGCTCAGCGGCCCTTGGTCGAGGTCGATAGGCGGCAATGCACGCTCCTGAAGCGGTCGAGGGACGCCGGAAACGCCCGGAGTGTACTGAGACGGCCGCTTGTGCGCTTGTGAAGCTCAGGCCGGAGGCGCGCCGCGCCCGACTGCCTCGCCCAGCCGCCCGACCAGGTCGCCGGCGACCATGTCCGCCCCGACCTTTACCGCGTTCACGATGGCCCGGGCCGAGCTCTTGCCGTGGCTGACGATGCAGACGCCGTCGATGCCGAGCAGCATGGCCCCGCCGTAGGTATCGGGGTCGAGCTCCCGGTACAGGGGCCGGAGCGCAGGGAGGAGGACTTCCGATGCCCGCCTCGACTCCTCGGTGGAGCCCATGACCCCCAGGACGGCCTCGATGAACACCTTCACCGAGCCTTCCAGCGTCTTGAGGACAACGTTGCCGGTGAACCCGTCGGTCACCACCACGTCGAGGGCATCGGTCATGACGTCCCGCCCCTCCACGTTGCCGAGGAACCGGCCCCCGCTCGCCTTCAGCCGGTCGGGATCGGCCAGCAGGGCGTGAGCCTCCTTGACCAGGGCGTTGCCCTTGCTCGCCTCCTCGCCGATGGACAGGAGCCCCACCCGCGGCTCGGCGATGCCGAATCGCTGGGCGGCGAAGACCGCTCCCATCTGGGCGAACTGGGCCAGCCAGCCGGCCGAACAGTCGGCGTTCGCCCCAGAATCCAGCAGCACGGTCGGTGTTCCCCCGGGCACCGGGAGCACGGTGGCGATGGCGGGCCGGGCAACGCCCGAGATACGACCCATCCGCAGGAGGGCGGCGGCGACGGCCGCCCCTGTGTTCCCAGCGCTGACCATGGCCGACGCCTTCCCGTCCCGGACCGCCTCCGCCGCCCGCACCACCGACGAGTCCTTCTTGCGGCGCACGGCGTGGGCCGGCTCGTCGTGCATGGTCACGAGCTCGGAGGCAGGCAGCACCTCCAACCCACCGGTGTCACCCATGACCTCGGGCTGGCCCACCAGCAGGACGGGGATGTCGTGCTGTTCCGCCGCCTGGCGGGCCCCAGCCACGATCTCTGCCGGCCCCTTGTCGGCGCCCATGACGTCAACCGCGACGGGCAGAGGGATCACCGGCATGGGTCAGACCGCGACGCTGAGGGCGTCAGTCGACGATGATCGCCTGGCGTCCCCCGTACCAGCCGCAGTTCCCACAGACGACGTGGGGCAGCTTGGCCTTGCGACACTGGGGGCAGGTGCTCCGAGGCGGGGCGGCGAGGTGCCAGGCGCTGGCCCGGCGGCTGCGGCTCTTGGCTTTCGACGTCTTCTTCTTGGGAACGGCCATCGGTCGTCACTCGCCTCGCTCGAAGGTCTCGGACCAGGGTAGTCGGGGCGAGCCCGCTGTTGGCTCCGGCACGCGAACCGACGTTCAAACGTCGCTTCCCGGGCCAAACCCGCTAGTTCTCCTCGCCGTCGCCTCGGAGGACGTCGAGGGCGGCCCACCGGGGGTCTCGGTCATCGGGCCGGCAGCCGCAGGCCCCGGCGTTGAGGTCGGCGCCGCACCGGGGGCAGAGGCCGGCGCAGTCCTCCCGGCACAGCGGGGCCAGGGGCAGCCCGAGCAGCAGCGCCTCCCGGGCGAGCGGGGCCAGGTCGATGTGCTCCCCCTTGATCGGGTAGCTCTCCCCCTCGCGTGCGTCGAACTCGAACAGCTCCTGGAACTGGGCGCGGACGGTCCCCCGCAGGGTCGTCAGGCAGCGCCGGCACTCCCCCTCGTAGGCGGCAGTGGCGGTGCCGGTGGCCAGCAGGCCGTCGGTCACCCACTCCAGGATGGCGTCGATAGTGACGTCGGACCCGGCGGCGACGGTCGAGGCTACGACGCGCAGGTCGTCAGACGGCCCCGTCTCGGTCACGCGCCGCCTGGCTCCTGGGCGGTAGAGGAGGTCGGCCACGAGGACGACGAGCCCTCGCCTGGCCATGGCTCGACCCTATCCGCTGTCCTGGTCGAAGAAGACCTCGCCCGTGTCCGGCTCGCCAGGAGCGGGCGGGGCGCCGATCTCGCCCTCCTGGCCTTGGGGCAGGGGCGCCACCCGGAGCTTCTCCCGACCGGCCTGGACCGTCTTCATCGTCCGCTCGAGCACGATCTCGAACGTGGCCAGCTTCTGGTCGCAGTAATCCTCGGCCTCGTGGCGGAGCCGCCGGGACTCCTCCTGGGCCTCCTCCACGATGCGCCGAGACAGGCGCTGCGCCTCCCGCACCAGCTCGGTCCGCTGGACGATCCGTTCCGCCCGCTCCCGGGCGGCGGCGAGGATGTCGTCCGCTTCCCGCTGGACCTTGGCCAGGTACTCCTCCCGCTCCTTGAGCAGCCATCGGGCCTGGCGGAGCTCGTCGGGCAGGCGCTGGATGGCCTCGTGCAGGAGCTCGAGCAGCTCGTCCTTCTCCAGCCGGACCGTGGACGACAGGGGCATCTTGGGAGCGGCGTTGACGAGGTCCACGACGCGCCGGATCAGGATCTCGCTGTCCCCTGCCTCGATCTGCCGCTCCGACACGCTCATTCCGAAAACCGCTCCTTCAGCTTCTGGGCGACAAGGGCCGGGACCATCGACGAGACGTCACCGCCGTAGCTCGCCACCTCGCGCACGAGCGTGGCCGAGAGGAAGGAGTGGATCGGTGCCGTCGGCATGAACAAGGTGTCCACGCCCGACAGGCGGGAGTTCAACTGTGCCATCTGGAGCTCGTAGTCGAAGTCCGACACCGCCCGCAGGCCCTTGACGATGGCGGTCACGTTGCGGGCGACGGCGAAGTCGGCCAGTAGGCCCTCGAAGGACTGCACGGACACCCTCGGGAGGTGCTGGGTGACCGCCTCGAGCATCGCCACTCGCTCGGCCACGGTGAAGAGGGGAGGGCCCTTGCGGGGGTTGCCCGCCACCGCCACCAGCACATCGTCGAACTTGCGTGCCGTACGTTCGACGATGTCGAGGTGCCCGTTGGTCACGGGGTCGAACGAGCCAGGGATGAGGGCGATCGACACTTGATGCCTTTGAACGGGCCTCAGGGGGCGTGGCGGCGGGCGAGCGTCACCACGCTATCGCCGTACCGGCGAGACCGGAGGATCGCCCATCCGTCGGCCCCCTCGACGGGGTCGCCCGACTCGAGCACGGCGAGGTCGGCTCGGAGGGCGTCGAGCAGGGCGGGCCAGGCGTCGAAGGCGTACGGAGGGTCCACGAGGGCGAGGTCGAACACCTCGGAGGTCTCGTCCAGGAAGCGGAGGGCGTCGCTGCGGACTACTCGGGCGTCGGCCACCAGCCCGGTCGCCTCGAGATTGGCCCTGATGATCTCCACCGCCTCCCGGTCGGAGTCCACGAAGGTGGCGAACGCCGCCCCCCGCGACAACGCCTCGATCCCGAGGGCCCCCGTCCCGGCGAAGAGATCGAGCACCCGCGCCCCCTCAACCGCCCCCAGGCTGCCGAGCGAGGCGAAGATCGCCTCCCGCACCCGCTCGCTCGTGGGGCGGAGCCGGTGGCCGGGCGGGGCCTGGAGGCGAAGCCCGCCGGCCGTCCCGGCGACGACCCTCAGCCCTCGTCCCACGGCTGCCGGCCGTCCACGGGGGCTGGTGCGGGCATCCCGGCCGAGGCGTGGTGCCGCATCCGGACCGACCCGAGCACCTTGGCCAGCGTCGGCCCGTGCACCGTCTCGTACTGGAGGAGGCCGCCGGCCAGCACGTCCAGCACCCGCCGTTCGCTCTCGAGGATCTGGCGGGCCAGCGCCTCCTGCTGGTCGAGGATGCGGCGGACCTCGGCGTCGAGGTGTTCGAGGGTGGGCTGGGACACGTCCCGGGCGTGGAGGTAGTCACGGCCGAGAAACACCTCCTGGTGCTCGCGGAGGATCCGCACCCGTCCCATCCGGGAGCTCATCCCGTAGCGGCCCGCCATGTCCCGAGCCGTGTTGGTGGCCCGCTCCAGATCCGCTTCGGCTCCGGTGGACGGCTGCCCCAGGGCCAGCTCCTCGGCCGCCACCCCCGCCATGGCGATGGCGATCTGGACTTCCATGTCGCCTCGGGTGGGGAGCATGCGCTCGTCGGCCAGGAGGGCCAGGTGGCCGATCCCGCGCCCGCGGGCGATGATCGAGAGCTTCTCGATCGACGCCGCCTTGCCCAGCGCGGCGGCCACCACTGCATGCCCCGCCTCGTGATAGGCGATGCGCTGCTTGTCCTCGGGAGGAATGAGCGTTCCCTTCTTGCGAGGACCGGCCAGCACTCGCTCGACCGCCTCCTCCAGGTGGGAGTAGCGGACCGACGAGGTGCGCTCCCGCACGGCCAGAAGGGCGGCCTCGTTCAGCAGGCTGGCCAGGTCCGCCCCGGTGAACCCCGGCGTGTGGCGGGCGATCTCGGGCAGGTCGGCTTCGGGGTCGGCCAGCCGCTTGCCCTTGGCGTGCAAGCGCAGGATGGCCAGACGGCCGGCCAGGTCAGGGCGGTCGATGACGATGTGGCGGTCGAACCGTCCCCGCCGTAGCAGCGCCGGGTCGAGGATGTCGACCCGGTTGGTGGCGGCCAGTACGGCCACGCCCTCGGAGGACGAGAAGCCGTCCATCTGGACCAGCAACTCGTTGAGCGTCTGCTCCCGCTCGTCGTGGCCCCCACCCAGCCCCGCCCCCCGCTGGCGGCCGACGGCGTCCAGCTCGTCGATGAACAGGATGGCGGGGGCCGCGGCCCGCGCCTGGCGGAACAGGTCCCGCACCCGTGCCGCTCCCACACCGACCAGGGACTCCACGAACTCCGACCCCGAGATCGAGAAGAAGTTGGCCTTCGCCTCCCCGGCCAGGGCCTTGGCCATCAGCGTCTTGCCGCAGCCCGGCGGCCCCACGAGCAGGATGCCCTTGGGCGGCTGGGCCCCCATGCGCTGGAACTCGGCCGGCTCGGCCAGGTAGTCGCGAACCTCGGCCAGCTCGGCGACCGGCTCCTCGGCAGCGGCCACGTCGGCGAAGGTCGTCCCCTGCTGTCCCATCAGCCGCTTGTCCCCCACCCTGCTGAAGGTGAGGAACTCGTCGGTTCCGCTCGCCCCACCCCGCACCAGGTAGAAGAGCAGGGCGAACAGGTTGGCCAGGATCACCAGGGGCAGGAGGAACTGGGCGAGGAAGCGGACGAGGGCCTTGGTCGACTGGGAATCGACCGTCACCC
>JALZEC010000237.1 GCA_030862235.1 Actinomycetota bacterium
TCGGGGGCATGGCCGCCAACGACGCGATCAAGGTCCTGCGCGACCGGATCGAGGCACCGCTGCACCGACCCATCACGCTCCGGGCCGACGGCTTCGAGCTGGAGAGCTCGGCGTGGGACCTGGGCTACCGCGTCGACGTGCGGGCGGCCGTCCGCCGGGCCATGGGCGACACCGGAGGCACGCTCCCGACCCGAATCTGGCGGCGCGTGTTCAGCAGCCCCGAACGCATCGTCGCCGCCAAGCCCAAGTGGCAGAAGGGTCAGCCGGACGCCGCCTTGGCGGCATTGACCCAATCGGTCGCCCTCCAGCCGGTCGACGCCACCCTCGACAGCTCGTCAGGGTGGGTGCGGGTCGTCCGGGGCAAACCCGGTCGGGAGCTCGACATCGAGGGCTCCCGCGACTCGGTCCAAGCCGGCGTCACCCTGGGTGACAGCGAGGTCCGCCTGATCACCCGGGACGTGCCCCCGGCCGTGGGACCCGACGCCTTCCGCAAGGTCATCCTCATCCGCACCGGGGAGAACACGCTCTATCTGTACGAGAACGGCTCGATCGCCAAGCAGTGGCCCGTGGCCACGGGCAAGTCGGGGTACGCCACGCCCACCGGGCACTGGAAGGTGATGGAGAAGATCGAAAACCCGGTCTGGTACAACCCGGGGAGCGCGTGGGCCCGGGGGATGCCGGCGGTGATCGGTCCCGGCCCCAATAACCCCCTCGGGACCCGCGCCCTCGCCCTCGACGCCCCGGCCATCCTCATCCACGCCACGTCCGACCGGGGATCGATCGGGTACGGGGCGTCACACGGGTGCATCCGGATGATCGAGGAGCACGAGAAGGAGCTCTTCGAGCGCGTGGACGTGGGGACGCCGGTGGTCGTCGTCGCCGCGGGAGAGCCGAAGCCAAGGGGGACGGTCGTGCTCCCCGGCGACCCCGCCCAGGCGGCCGCCGTCCAGTTCTAGGTTTCGCCTCGGAACCGGAGGCGGCCGGCGGCGGCCGGCGGCGGCGACGGGTGCCGGTCGCCGATCAGGCGGCGGCTGCCGCCTCCTCCGCCTCCAGGGCGAGGTCGAGCACCTCGCTCATGTCGTCGACCAGATGGAACGTCATCTGCTCGCGGACGGCCTCGGGCACGTCCTCCAGGTCGCCGGCGTTCCGAGCCGGGAGGATGATCTCCTTGAGCCCCGCCCGGTGGGCGGCCAGCACCTTCTGCTTGATGCCGCCGATGGGTAGCACGCGGCCCTGGAGCGTCACCTCGCCGGTCATGCCTACGGTGGAGCGCACCGGGCGGCCCGAGAGCAGGCTGGCCAGGGCTGTGGCCATGGTGATGCCGGCCGACGGCCCGTCCTTGGGCACCGCCCCCGCCGGGACGTGCAGGTGGAACCGGCTGACGCTGCCCTCTGCCACCGGTCCCCGGTGGGATCGGACGTAGGAGAGAGCGATCTCGGCCGACTCCTTCATGACATCGCCCAGCTGGCCGGTGAGCACCAGCCTGCCTCCCTCGCCGGCGGGCAGCCCGCTGGCCTCGATGAACAGCACGTCGCCCCCGATGCCGGTGACGGCCAGGCCGGTGGCCACACCGGGCACGGCCGTGCGTTCGGCGGCCTCGAAGAAGAACCGCTGACGGCCGAGGTATGCGGGGACCTGGGTGGCGTCGACGGAAACAGGAACGGCCACGTCACCAGCGGCGATCTTGGTCGCCACCTTGCGCAGGAGCTTGCCCAGCTCCCGTTCGAGGTTCCGCACGCCGGCCTCCCGCGTGTAGTCGGCCACGATCCGCCGGAGGGCGTCGTCGGTCACCGCACACTCGTCGGCCGCCAGCCCGTTGCGCTCCAGCTGGCGGGCCAGCAGGTGATCGCGGGCAATGGCCACCTTCTCGTCCTCGGTGTACCCGTCGAGGTTGAGCACCTCCATCCGGTCCAGGAGCGGGCCGGGGATGGTCTCGACGATGTTGGCGGTGGCGATGAACAGCACGTCCGACAGGTCGAGATCGACCTCCAGGTAGTGGTCGCGGAAGGTGTGGTTCTGGGCCGGGTCGAGGACCTCGAGCAGGGCGGAGGACGGATCACCCCGCCAGTCGCTGCCCAGCTTGTCAACCTCGTCGAGGAGGAAGACGGGGTTCATCGTCCCCGCCTCACGCAGGGCCCGGACGATGCGCCCAGGCTGCGCGCCCACATAGGTGCGACGGTGGCCCCGGATCTCGGCTTCGTCCCGCACGCCGCCCAAGGCGACCCGGACGAACTTGCGGCCCAGGGCACGGGCCACCGATTCCCCGAGGGACGTCTTGCCCACGCCGGGGGGCCCGACCAGGGCGATGATGGCCCCCGAGCCCCGCCCGCTGACCGGCGGCAGGCCACGGTCGGCCCGCAGCTTGCGGACAGCGAGGTACTCGACGATGCGGTCCTTCACGTCCTCCAAACCGGTGTGGTCGGCGTCGAGGATCTCCCGGGCGGCTCCGACGTCCAGGTGGTCGTCCGAGCGGCTCCCCCACGGCACTTCCAGGACGGTGTCCAGCCAGGTGCGGATCCAGCCGTGCTCGGGGCTCTGCTCGGAAGTGCGCTCCAACCGCCCGAGCTCCCGCTCGACGGCGGAGCGGACGTCTTCGGGCGCGCCGGACTCGTCCAGCTTGCGCCGGTACTCCTCGAGCATCCCTTCCCCGTCGGCGTCCTCGCCCAGCTCCTTGCGGATGGCCGCCAGCTGCTGACGGAGCAGGAACTCGCGCTGGGTCTTGTCCAAGCCCTCGGTGACGTCCTGCTGGATGCGCTCCTTCAGCGAAAGCTCGGCCAGCAGGTCATTGGCCCAGCCCAGCACCTTCTCGAGCCGTTCCTCGACGTCGACCGTCTCCAGCAGCTCGACCTTCTGCTCAAAGGTCAGCTCGGGGGAGTAGCCGGCGGTGTCGGCCATGGCCCCCGGGTCGGTGATGCCCCGGAACAGTCCGGCCATCTGGGCGGCGTCCCGCTTCTCGAGGATGTTCTCCACCACGGCCCGGTACTGACGAGCCAGCTCCCGCGCCCGCTCTGTCGGCTCGACCGGGCCCACGGCCTCCACCTGGACCCACGTGGCCCCGCCCGGCCCGGGTACGCCCTGGCCGATCACGCCCCGCCCCAGACCCCGGACCGCGACCACCTTGATCCCGCTGGGCAGCTCGCCCCGGTTCTCGATCTTGGCCACGGTGCCCACGCGGGCAAAGCGGTCGTCCAACCGGGGAACCAGGAGCAGGGGGATCTCTCCTGCGTTCGGGCTACGTAGACCGCCCGAAGCGGTGACGGCGTCGACTGCAGCCTGGGCCTCGGGGCTCTCCATGGCGATGGTGACAACCATGCCCGGCAGGACCACACCGGTCGCCAGGGGCAGCAGCGGGAGCGTTGTCGTCTTGAGATCGGCCACTTTCCTCACCTCAGATAGGCGTTCCGAGGTATCAACCCCTTCGCCGGGCGCCCTGTTCCCAGGGCAGACTTGGGCCATGGCCGCCACCAGCACGCAGGTCTTCCGGGAAAAGGACCAGGTCGAGGCGGCCGACGACGAGCTCCGGGGCGTCCCCGAGGGCACGCCGGGCGTGGTGGTGCAGGTGACCGGGCTGAGCTGGATTCGCTATCGCGTCCGCTTCGCCAACGGGGTGGAGCGGAACCTCATCGACGCCAAGCACCTCCGGCCGAGAGGGAAGAAGGACTGATCGCCGACGCCCACCATGCATGCGTCCCCTGCATCCGGGCCCCGTCCGGCGGGTACGCATCGAAGGTTGGAAGGCGCAGTCTCGAGAAGAAGGCTCCTGGCCATGGCCCCGCTGGTCGCGGCGGCCACCCCCCTCGCCTGCCGGTGGGAGCAGCGGATCGACGATCTCAGCCGGCGGGTACCGGCAGGGGACGGCGCCGGGCGGGAACGGGCGAGGGACGGCCGGCTCTCGGCGCGGCCGGTGGATACCGCCCAGTCGACGCTCCCGGAGCCCATCGTTGGGCTACACCCGCTCGAGCTCGACCGCGAGCGAGACGGGCTGCGCTTCGTCCCCTCCACCTATTCGCCGGACCGGCCGCATCCGCTGGTGGTGATGCTCCACGGCGCCGGGGGCGACGCGGCAGGCGGTCTCGGTCCCTTCCAGGATCGGGCCGACGAAGCGGGCATGATCCTTCTCGCTCCTGACTCCCGGGGGCGGACCTGGGACGCCCTCCTTGGCGGGTACGGGCCGGACGTCGCGTTCATCGACCAGGCCCTGGGCCAGACGTTTGGGCGCTACGCCGTGGACCCGGGCAACATCGCCGTCGAGGGGTTCTCCGACGGCGCGTCCTACGCCCTCGGCCTGGGCCTGGCCAACGGCGACCTGTTCCAGCGGGTGATCGCCTTCTCGCCGGGCTTCGTCCCCTCCGGTCCCCGGCACGGCAGGCCCCGCATCTTCATCTCCCACGGCCAGGCCGACGACGTGCTCCCGATCGACCGGTGCAGCCGGCGCATCGTCCCTCGGCTGCGGAACATGGACTACGACGTGCGGTACCACGAGTTCCCGGCGGGCCACGCGATCCCTCCCGACATCGTGGACGAAGCCCTCGCCTGGTGGCGGGACGGCGGGTGAGCCCTCTGCTCCGCTCACGCGGCGACGCTCACCGTGGCCCCCGCCGCCGCCTGGAACCGCCAACCCTCCACGGGAGATCCCGGATCGGCAAGGACGACCACGCATCCGCCGAAGCCCGCTCCTGTCAGCCGGGCCCCGTACACGCCCGGCGTCTCTCGTAGGGAGGCCACCAGCCGGTCCAGCTCCGGGGTCGACACCTCGAAGTCGTCCCGGAGGCTGGCATGGCTCTCGAGCATCAGCGCTCCGGCGGCCTCGAGGTCGTGCTGACGGAGCGCCCTGGCGAAGTCCCGGACCCGAGCGTTCTCGCCCACGACGTGACGCGCCCGCCGCCGCAGCAGCGGATCATCAAGGGTTGCCACGTCCTCGCCGCTCGCGTCCCGGAGGGGACCGATGATGGCGGCCGCCTCCTCGCACTGGCGGCGCCGCTCGCCGTAGGCGGAGGACACGAGGGCGCGCCGTTGCCCGGAGTCGACCACGACCACCTGGGCCCCCTCCGGGAGTGGGACGGGCTCGATCTCGAGAGTCTGACAGTCGATGAGCAGCGCGTGACCGGTGACGCCGGCGGCCGACGCGAGCTGGTCCATGATCCCGGTGGGCACGCCCGAGGCCAGATGCTCGGCCTCCTGACAGGCAGCGGCCAGCTCATGGGATGAGCCGCGGAAGCCGAGGGCCAAGGCCAGCGCCACCTCCAGGGCGGCGCTCGACGAGAGCCCGGCGCCGACCGGCAGCTCCGTCTCAACCGTCCCTACCCCACCCACATCCGGCCGCACGACAGCCAGCACCCCGGCCACGTATCGCGCCCACGGCGGCTCCACCCGGGACGGCTCGCCCAGGCTGCCCAGTCTCAGCCGGGCGGGCTCCGGCTCCGTCGTCGAGACCAGCTCGAGCACGTCCCCACCCCGCTCCAGGCTGACGGTCGTGGCCCAGTCGATGGCCATCGGCAGCACGAGACCACCGGTGTAGTCAGTGTGGTCGCCAATAAGGTTGACCCGCCCGGGGGCCCGGGCGACCACCCTGGGAAGTCCTTGCGACGTCATCCCCGTCCCACGGCCACCCGGAGCTCCGCGGCCGTCCGCTCCGGGAGCGTGTCGTTGATGAAGGCGCCCCCTCCGAGCTCGGAGCCGGCGAGGTACTTCAGCTTGGTGGCGCTGCGGTGGAGGGGCGTGAACTCCAGATGGAGATGGCTCACCGGCTGCCACTGGCCGTCGTCCGTGGGCGCCTGGTGCATGGACATGACGTACGGGAGCGAGAAGCCGAAGAGCTGGTCCAGCCCCTTGACCACCCTCGAGAGCACTTCGGCCAGGGCCGACCGTTCGGGGTCCGTCAGGTCGAGCAGGCTGGCCGCATGGCGGCGAGCGGTGACGTGCACCTCGTACGGGAACCGGGCGGCGAAGGGGACGAAGGCCAGGAAGCTGCGGTTCTGGTCGACCACCCGGACCCCGTCCGCCCGCTCCCTGGCGACGACGTCGCAGAGCACGCAGGTGCCGCGGGCGTCGAGGTGGCGCTGGGCCGTCTCCAACTCCCGCATGGGCACGGGCGGGATCTCGGGGTAGGCGTAGATCTGGCCGTGGGGATGGTGCAGGGTGACACCGATCACCTCACCCTTGTTCTCGAACACGAACACGTAGGCGACCTCCTCCCGAGCGCCGAGCTCGGCGTAGCGGTCGGCCCACACGGCAATGACCTTCTCGACCTGCTCGGTGCTCATCTCGCTGAGATTCGAGTGGTGGTCCGACGTGTAGAGCACGACCTCACTGGCCCCCAGGGCAGGTTCCACCAGATAGAGCCGTGAAGGCGGGACGGTGGGCAGCTCGGGTTGGGCGGAGAACGAGGGGAACCGGTTGTCGAAGACGACGACGTCGTAGTCCGGCCGCCGCACCTCGGTCGGCTCCTCTGGGCGGCGGGTGGGGCAGAACGGGCAGTGGTCCTCGGGCGGGAGGAAGGTGCGGTCCTGGCGGTGGGTGGCGAACGTCCTCCACTGCCCCGTCAGCGGGTCACGCCGTCGTTCGCTCATCGGCTGCTACCGGCCCGCCTCGAACGAGGACGTGTAGAACGTCAGGTGTCGACCGTCCTCCTTGGTGATCCGCTCCCGGCTCAGCACCGGTCTCGGCTGCGCCGCCCACCGCACCAGGTCGGCCAGCACCGCCCGAGCGGCGACGTCGCCTCCAACCGCCCCGTCGCACAGCCGGTACTGGCAGAAGATCATCCGGCCGGCACCGACGGGCGCCGAGCCCAGGATGGTGCCCGTCGCCGCGCGCGGCGCCGGCTTGTAGGCCACGACCACCGCCGTCTCGGGAAAGGACTTCCCGGCGATGTCTGCGAGCACGCTTGTCGCCTGGATGTTGGAGTCCTCGGCTACGAGCACCGCTCGGCGGGGTAGGGACGGGATGGCCCCTTCGTCGGTCGTGAACTGGAACACCGATGACCCCCACTCAGTGGCCACGCGAAGCATGGTGACTGGGATTGGGTAGTGGGCAGCTGCTTCCGACGACTGGGCCAGCACCAGCACGATGCTCCCGTCCTCCAACGCCCGTCGGGCCTCGGAGGCCACGGCGGGCAGATCTCCCTCTCCGACCACCGCCGGCCCCTCGTCCGACGGGATGGCGCCGACCGCCGCCAGCGCCTCTGCGGTCGCTGGCCGGCCGAGGACGCGGACCGGAAACGGGGCGTGCGGCTCGTCGACCACGTGCACGGGATAGCGGTTCTCGGCCAGCGCCCGCCCGCCGGCCCGCAACCTGATGACCAGGTCGTGGCTCCCCGGTACCTCCGGGGCAACGAGAGAGACGTTGCCCACCGGCGCCGCTCGGTACCCCTCCACCCGTGCCACGCGCAACCCGGCGATGGACTCGTTGAAGCGGGCGGCGACGGCCTCGGCGGACAGGACGGAGGCGTCGACCGCCACCACCTCGTCCAGACCCAGGGCGACGAAGTCCCCGAACCGGGCCTCCATCGCCACGTCGGACAGCTCCGGCCCGTCGTTGGCCACGAACACCTCCGCCCGGATCAGCTGAGACGCGGCCACCACGAGGCTGTCGAGGCGCAACATGGGCAGGACGACCTGGTTCGCCCGGCGCATCTCCTCCACCGCCAGCTTCTTGGGCCGGCGGTGGAGGTCGAGCAGCCCGTTCAGCTCGTGGGGAACGTCCGTCAGCTCGGTGACGCAGTACCCGCCAATGTGGTCATGGCGGCGAAAGACCTCGGCCTGCAACCGGTCGGAGAGCCCCTGGTACCGCTGGGTCTCGATCACGAACCGGGCCATCGTCCCCGGCCAGACCGTCTTGGCCAGTCCCTGGGCGTGGACCTCGCGCGTGTCCCAAAAGGGCGGCTGAGGCAACGCCGGCATCTCGGGCAGGCCCCAGTCCCCGAACTCGGTCACGAACAGGGGACGCCCGCAGTCGGCGTGACCGGCGGCCTCGGCATCGATTTTGACCAGGTAGTCGCGGTGGAGACGCCCGTACCAGTGTGCGGTGAGGATGGGCGAGACGAACACGCGCGCCGGGTCCGGGTGCACCCAGTCGTTCTCGATGGCGGGCCGGGTGGGATCGTTCTCGACCACGGCTCCGTACAACCTCCGGGCAAACGCCTCGTACTGGTCGGAACGGCGTGCTCCCCCACCGGCCAACCCGATCTCGTTCATCGCTGCCCACAGGATCACGCTGGGATGGTTCCGATCCCGCCGTACCTGCTCTCGTATCGCCCGCACCGAGTGTTGGGCCAGCGGGGTGTCTGCTCCGAGCTCGGCCAGGTCGACCGGTTCCGCCACCGGCAGGTCGCACTGCAGGTACATGCCCAGCTCGTCGCACACGTCGAGGTATGTCGGGTCGAACCCCTTGATGTGGAGGCGGAGGGTGTTGAACCCCATGGCCTGCGCCTGCTTCACCTCGTCGACGATCTGCTCCCTGGTCCCCTCGGCGTACAACTGCTCGGCCCGAAAGCCCTGGACCAGGGCGCTCTTCATCCGGTACGGCTCGTCGTTCACCAGCAAGCGGGTGCCCTCGATTCGGATCGTCCGCAACCCGTATCGCACGACCTGCGAGTCGCTCAGCGAGTGGTCGACGTGGACGTCCACGAGGAGTTCGTGGAGGACCGGAGAGGCGGGGGACCAGCGCGGGGCGGGAGTGGCGCCGAACCTCGCCTCGATCCGCTCCACCGAGCGCGCCGGCAGCTCGACGTCCAGTTCCTGGTCGAGCCCGAGCGTCCTCATTCCGACCCGGGCGCCGATGTCGGAAGGTGCCGCGTTCCGCAGCTCCATCGTCACCACGACGTCGTCGGGGTCGGAGTTGACGAAGACGTCGTGAACGACCACGGGCCCGTGCCGGCGGAGCGTGACCGGCTGCCAGATTCCGCCGTACGTCATGTAGAGGCTGGGCCGGCTGGGAAACGTCTCGTTGGCCCAGCCCTGCTTGCCGTGGGCCAGGCTCAGGTGCAAGGGGTCGCCGACCGACGGGTCGAACACGCGCACGGCCAGCACGTTCTCGCCTTCGACGAGCGCCTCGGTCGCTTCCAGCTCGAAGGGTGTGAACGCGGTGTCATGGGTCCCCAGCAGCTCGCCGTTCAGATAGACCTCGGCCAGGTCCATGACCGCTCCGAACCGAAGCGTCCAGTAGCCCGAGAGGCGTTCGAGGACAAACGAGCGGCGGTACCAGGCAGCGCCGTCCAGCTCGAGGTACCCCTGCGCCTCCCACAAGCCCGGGACCTGCAAATGCGAGGCCTCGAGGTCGTCGAGGTCAGCCAGCTTGTGGTCGCCGGGATAGAACTCCCACGTCCCGTCCAGCGAGGCTGTTCGCCGACTGTCGAACGTCAGCCTCACGATCCCGTCACGAGCGCGACCTTAGGACTCGGCCTGTGAAGGACCGGGCGTGGTCCCTGCTCGTGCCGCGTCTGTCAGCGGATCCCCCGGCCCTGGTCGCCCTCCCCCCGCGGGATCCACACCGTCTCCGGCTCACCCAGCAGCACCTGGTTCACGAACTCCACACCCTGCATGGCCGAGTGGTCCATGTTCCCGATCTCGTACAGCCAGGCGCCGAACCGGCCGCGGGACCAGATGTCCTGGGAGCGCAGCCA
>JALZEC010000280.1 GCA_030862235.1 Actinomycetota bacterium
GGTGGAACGAGCTCAACGGCCCGGTGCTCGCGCAGTTCGAGCAGAACGGCTCGGGTTCGCCCTTCACGGGCGATATCACGGTCCCGACCGACGCCAAGCCCGGCAACTACGTGCTGATCCTCAGCCAGTACGCCTCTGACGGCAAGCTCTCGCAGATGCCGGTCCGGGCCCTGGTCACCGTGGTGGGCGCCAACGGATCGAACCCGGTCCTGGGTGCAGCGGTCTCGCCGACCGAGGCCAACCGTCCGGCCGGTCTCGTCACCAACGACGAGTCGGTCAGTGCGGCCACGCTCGCCCTCGCTGCCCTCGGCGTGGCCGGCGTGGGCATGTTCATCGCCGGTATGGCCGCGCTCCTCGCCGGGCGCCGGGCGACCGCTCCGGAGGCCGCTCCCGTCCGACGCTGAGCACGAGCGACAAACAACTGACGTCGATCTGACGTCGAACCTGGCCACCGGCCGGACGCCGGCGGCCCATGAGCGGCGGCGCCCCCCTCCTAGGGGGCGCCCTTGAGTCCATCGCGCTGAACAGGGGGAACTTCATGATCAACAAGCCAGGTCGCCGCGCCCGTCGGCTGGTACTCGGCACCCTTGCCGCGTTCCTCGTGGTCCAGGGCACCGCCCTGGCCGCGGACCCGCTCCGCGTCACGCGCCCCGTGCAGATCACGAAAGAAGACTTGAACCCAGTGCGGACCTACTCCGCGCCGAACCTGCTGGCCAACCCCGACAACGCGATGCAGATCGTGGGCTCGTACGGGGACTTCCGGACCGGCCGGTGCAACCTCATCCGCTCGAGCGATGGCGGCCAGACGTGGAAGATGCTGATCGAGTCGTCGCCGGTGCCGGGCTCGTACCCGTTCTGCCAGCAGAACAACTCGAACATCTTCCACGGTTACATGGCCTTCGGCCGGAACAACACGCTCTACTACGCCATCCCCGGTTGGGACACCCAGGACCGGCTGGCCGGCAGCGGCGGCAACTTCAGCGTGATCGTAAGCCGCTCGACCAACCTGGGCGACAGCTGGGAGCAGACCATCGTCCGTGACGCCCGCGGCAAGACCGGTGACGACGTGGAGAACAACCGGCCCGTCACCGCCCTGGTCGTGGACTCCAAGAACGGCAACGACGACATCGTCTACGTGACGTGGCAGCGGGGCCTCCCGGCCCGGAGCGCCCCCAACCAGGAGCCGACCCGGGTCTTCACCGCCATCTCCACCAACGGGGGTCGCTCCTTCAGCGAGCCGATCGAGATGAGCGGCGACGTCTGGAACAACGAGGCCCTTCGCACCGACGCCCTCAACCGGGCGACGAGCGCGACGACGATCCCCCCGCCCAACGCGTCGACCACCACGACCACCGTGCCGGCCGCCGGGTCCCGCGCCGCCAACCCCAACCAGGCCGTGAACTTCGGTGGCCGGAACCCGACGTCGGCCATCGACGACAAGGGCAACGTGTACATCCTGTGGCACGGGGCGACGTCGAACGTCAGCCCGGCGCCGCCCACGAGCTACTTCCTGACCACGACCACCGATCGGGGCAGAACCTGGAACACCACCCAGATCGAGCCGCCTGACCGCAAGAACGGGTTCGGCAGCCGGCTGGCGTGGACCAAGGAAGGTGGCCCGAACGGCACCCTGCACTGGGTGTTCATGGGCACCGACGATCCGGACATCGGCGCCTACGGGACCG
Organism: Actinomycetota bacterium; assembly: GCA_030862235.1. Lineage (GTDB taxonomy): Bacteria > Actinomycetota > Acidimicrobiia > Acidimicrobiales > AC-14 > JALZEC01. The sequence continues at coordinate 1,686 of JALZEC010000280.1, forward strand.
TCTACTACCGCCAGTCCACCGACGGCGGTAGGACGTGGACGCCTCGGCGGATCCTCCCTGACGTCGACCCGAAGCTCCTGCAGGGCCAGTACATCCCCAACATCTCGGTCGCTCCCAATGGCCGCATCGACGTGGCGTGGTGGGACACCCGGGACGACCCGGGTACCCGCAGCAACGACGTCTACTACTCGTACTCCACCGACAACGGGAAGACCTGGGCCGCCAACATCCGCATCAGCGACCAGTCGATCGACCGGCGGTACGGCGTGTGGGGTGTGAACTACGACATGAGCTCGCCCCCGGGCATCGCCTCGACCAACCAGTTCGCCACCTTCGGCTGGGACGACACCCGATTCACCGACAAGAGCGTCGGCGACAGCGCCACCCTGGGCGGTGGCACGTCAGACATGTTCGCCGCCAACGTGCAGTTCACTGCCGTCGGCGGTGGCACGTCCAAGGCGGCAAAGCTGGTGCTGGCCGGCGTCGTCGGCCTGCTGGCCGTCGGACTCGTGCTCTTGGTGGTCGCTCTGGCCTCCCGTCGCACGACCGGCGCCCCCCCGGCGAAGCGGGCCGCGGCCAAGGCTCCGGCCGGCATCAAGTAGACAAGCGGCCCAGCCGTCTTCCGTCGATCGGCACCTCCGGGGGTGGTCCCGCCCCCGGAGGTGCTCTTTGCGCACGTTTCCCCCGTTGAGCCTTGTTTCTCCTTCGAGGAGGCCTTCTTCGATGGCACCTGGACGAGCACGGGCGCCTAAGCCCGACCCGCAGCGATGGCTGTCCACCTCTCAGGTGGCCAGTCTGCTGGGCATCAAGCGGGCGACGGTGTATGCCTACGTCAGCCGAGGCATGCTGAGGCGGATGCGCCGCCCGGGCCAGCGTGACAGCTGGTTCGACGTGGCCGAGATCGAGGAGTTCCTGGCCTCGCGGGCCACCCGCAACGCCAACGTCTCCGTTTAGGACCGGACCCCCCGACGACGGGCGTCGGCGTACCCGGCCCGTCAGGCGGCGTCGGCGCCGCCGGAGAACGTTCTCCTACGCGGCGCCCGCCGTGGCCCGCTCGAACCGCTGGGGCTCGTCCTTGCGGTGCTTCTCGATGAAGTCGAGGAGGCGAGGGAAGACGTCGCGGTCGACACGGTCGCCCATAAAGGGGTCCTGGTGGCCGTAGCGGGGGAAGACGTGCAGCTCGTGGCGGCCAGGGACGATCTCCTGGAGCTTCTCGTGGCATACGACGTTCGAGTTGGTGAAGACCTTGTTGTTCTCTCCGGTCATGAACAGCACCGGCGTCTCGATCTCCCGGGCGTACTCGAAGTAGTCGTTGGGCAGCCGGTCGTACTTCGGATCGTCCGGGCTGTACTTCACCGCCCGGCCCGCCTTCACCATCTTGCTCACGTGCCGGTAGTAGTTCATGCTCGTCGACCCGTAGAGGTCGGCGCCGCGGCGGTGGGTGACGTCGGCCAGGTTCTCGTGGCTGTACAACGCGGGCCATCCCGTGCCCCACATCAGGCTCAGCATGTGACAGGCGGGTACGTCGCACTCGGGGTGGAAGAGCGAGTTGAACTTGCTGAACAGCTTGCCGCGGCTCAGCCCGGGATCCTCGCTCCAGCGGGGGTTCATGTACGGGAAGCCGAGGACGTTCTCCACCATGCCCGGCGCGACGCTCAGCTTGATCCGGGACCAGCCGGGCACTCGCGGCGTCAAGGCGACGCTGTTGGCGATCACGCTCGAGATCCCGTCGATCACCTTCCCGAACAGGCTCATGACGAAGGAGTTGGCACCGAGACAGTGGCAGATGACGTGGATCGGCTTGTCGCCGATGTGCTTGCGCACCTCGGCCAGGGCCGGGGGATAGTCGTAGAGGGCGACGTCGTCCATGGTGTACCGGTGCTTGAACAGGTTGTACGAGTGCCGGTTGCTCATCCGGAAGTCGAGGCACCACACGTCCCGGTAGCCGTTGTCCAGCAGGTAGCTGACCAGGTTGTAGTGCTCGGGCATGATGAACATGTCGGTCGACGTGGTCAGGCCGTGGATGATCAATACTGCTTCCGTGGCCTCGTCGGGGAGACCGCGCCGGAACCTCAGCATGCTCAGGCCGAGCTTGTCCTCGGTGTAGAACCAGTGCGTCGTGACGTCGGCGTCCTTGACGCCTTCGAGGGTGTAGAGGGCGATCTCACGCTCCATAGGGAATCTCCTCCCGATCCCGGGACAGGCGCTGGCCGCTCCCGGAGTAAGCCGAATTGGGGTCGATGCGGGTACGG
>JALZEC010000360.1 GCA_030862235.1 Actinomycetota bacterium
GCTCCTCGGTCATCTCCCGGGCGGCCCACTCCGGACCCTCCTTGGTGTTCCCGCTGGCCCGTACGCCCCCGTACGGCATCTGGTCGGCCCGCCAGGTCGGCACCTCGTTGACCAGCACGGTCCCGAAGTGGAGCTCGCGGGCGGCGCGCAGGGCTGCCGTCACGTTCTGGGTGAAGATCCCGGCCTGGAGGCCGTATCGGGTGTCGTCGGCCAGGCGCAGCCCCTCCTCGATATCCGTGAAGGACTGCACGGCCACCACCGGCCCGAAGACCTCGTCACGGCAGACCCGCATGTCGGGCGTGACGTTGCGCAGGACCGTCGGCTCCAACATCCCGTCCCTCACGCTCCCTCCGACCACCACTTCGGCCCCGGCCGCCACCGCCTCCTCGATCCACGAGCTGACGCGATCACGGTCGCCGGAGGAGATCAGGGCGGACACGTCCGTCGTCTCGCTCATCGGGTCGCCGACGACCAGGTCCCCGACCAGCTTGCCGAGCGTGGCGCAGAACTCGTCGGCCACGGAGGCGTGGACGTACACCCGCTGCGTGGACACACAGGACTGGCCGGCATGGCTGAAGCCCGCCACCGAAATCGTGCGGGCGGCCCTGTCCCAGTCGCCGTCGGCGTCGATGATGACCGGGGAGTTGTTGCCCAGCTCCAGGGCGACCTTCTTGCGCCCCGCCTTGGCCTTCAGCTCCCAGCCGACCTCCCCAGAGCCGGTGAAGCTGATGTAGGCCACGTCCGGGTGCTCGACCAGGGCGGCGCCCACCGTGCCGCCGCTGCCCGTGACCACACTCAGGTAACCGGCGGGCAACCCGCACTCGCCGAGCAGGAGCTCGGCCAAGGCGATCGCGGTCAGCGGCGTTTGGCTCGCCGGCTTCAGGACGACCGGGCAGCCGGCGGCGATGGCGGGTCCGAGCTTGTGGGCCACGAGGTTGAGCGGGAAGTTGAACGGGGTGATGGCGCCCACGACGCCGATGGGCACGCGCAACGTGAACGCCAGCCGGCCCTCGCCGGTCGGCGCGGCGTCTATGGGCACGGCGTGGCCAGCGAGGGTCCGGGCGGCGACGGCCGAGAAGGTCAACGTGCTTACCGCCCGCTTCGCCTCGACGCGGGCCGTCTTGATCGGCTTGGCCGCTTCGGCGGCGATGATCCGGGCGAACTCCTCGCTCCGCTCGTCGAGGAGCCGGGCCGCCTCGTCCAGGATCTCCGCCCGCCGCCACAGTGCGAGGGGGTTGGTGGCGAGGGCCCTTTCGGCCGCCGCCACCGCCTTGTCCACTTCGGCCCGACCGCAGGCCGGCACCCGGCCAAGGTCGGCGCCGTCGTACGGCGAGCGAACGACCAGGACGTCGGAGGTCTCGGCGACTCGCTCGTCGCCGATCGGAAGGGCGTGAGAGTCGACCATTCGCCGATGCTACGACCGGGCGGCCAGCTCCTTGGCCGTACGGACGGCTGCCTGCTCGGCGTCCCGCACGCACGCGGCGATGCCCAATCCGTGGTAGGCGGCACCGGCGAGGGTCAGCCCGGGAGCCGCCACCCGCAGGACTTCTTCGATCCGGGCGACCCGGTCCCGGTGACCGCACTCGTACTGCGGGAAGGCGCGCTCCCAGCGCACCACCCTGAAGTCCTCCGGCTCGTCCCTGAGCCCCACCGCCTGCTCCAGCTCCCCGTGCAGCTTGGTGGCGAGGGTCTGGTCGTCCAGCTCCATCGCCCGCTCATCGGTCGCTCGTCCGGCTGACGCCCGGAACAGGACCCGCCCGGAACGGGCCAGGTCGGGCCACTTCTGGGTGAGGAACGTGCACGCGGTCATGAGCCGGCGGTCGACGGCGGGAACCAGAAAGCCGCTCGCCGCCGGTAGGTGGGGCACGGCCCCGCCCCGATAGGCGAAGGTGACGGTGACGACCGAGGCGTGCCGGACAGAACCGAGCTCCGCCGCTGCGTCCGCCGACAGGGTGCGGAGGAGCGCGGCGGCGGCGAAGGCGGGGACGGCCAGCATGACGGCGGACGCCTCCAGGTCGGGCCCGCCGGCGAGCGAAACCCGCCACGCGCCGTTCCCCGTCCGGCTCAACCCTTCCACCTGCGTCTCGAGCCGGACATCGACGCCGTCCAGCCTCTCTCTCAGCCGCTCGACCAGCCGGCCCAGCCCGCCCCGCACGCTCAGGAACACCGGCCTTGGCGTGCGCTCGTCCGATCGGGCCGACGGCGATGCCGTCGAGCGCAGGGCGAGGAGCAGGCTCCGGCTTCGGTCGGCCGCCTCCGCCACGGCGGGAGCCACCGAGGCCAGGCTCAGGCGCTCAGTCGAACCGGCGTGCACACCACCCAGCAGCGGGTCCACCAGACGGTCGACCACCTCCCGGCCGAAGCGCGCCGCCACCACGTCGGCGACCGAGGGGTCGGGCCCGAGCCGGCGCCGGGGCAGCACCAGGTCGAGGCTGGTCCGGAGCAACCCGGCCGGCGACAGGACACCCGAGCGGGCCACGGGCCCCAGCCGGGCCGGAACCCCCAGCATGTGACCCTCGGGGAACGACCGGAGCCGGCCCCTCGTCCACAGCAAGGCCCGGCTCACGGCCGGGGCGACCAGGTCGTCGCCGAGGTCGAGGGCCCGGCAGAGCTCAAGCGCACCGGGTACGCGCGCCAGGAACGTGTCCGGCCCGACCTCGACCGGAACCCCCAGCCACTGCGTCGTGCCAATCCTTCCGCCGAGCCGCGGTGCGGACTCGACGAGCGTGATGGCCAGACCGGGCTCGGCTTCGCGCAGGAACCAGGCGGCGGCGAGGCCAGTGATCCCGCCGCCGACGACGACGACGTCAGGCATCCGCCGCCGCCTTGACCACGCAGACCAGCGCGGCGGCGAAGGCGGGATCGTCGTTCGGCATCCGGGTCCGCCCGAAGGCCAGGCCCAACCGCTCGGCCTCGGCGCGCGCCTCCACGTCGAGGTCGTAGAGCACCTCCAAGTGGTCCGAGACGAACCCGGCGGGACAGACGACGACCCCTCCCACACCGTCCTGCGCCTTCGCCCGCAGCACGTCGAGGATGTCGGGCCCGATCCAGGGCTCGGGCGTCCGTCCCGCGCTCTGCCAGCCCACCGACCAACGGTCCACACGGGCGAGGGCGGCCACCGTCCGGGCCGTCTCCCGCAGCTGCTCGGGGTACGGGTCGCCCTCGGCGAGGATCCGCTGGGGAAGGCTGTGGGCGGTGAACACCACTTCCACCGGGTGGACTCCGTCCAGGCCGGCAACGGCGTCGACGACGAAGCGGGCCAGCAGCTCGATGAACCCCGGCTCCAGGTGCCACGAAGGGACCATGGTCAGCTCGATCCCGGCGTCAGCCGCCGCCGCCTGGGCCCGCTGGGCGTACTCGCCCACCGAGAGGCGGGAGTAGTGAGGGGCGAGGACCAGACCGACCGCACGGGTCACCCCGCCGGTGGCCAGCGCTCGCACCCCGTCCTCGAGGAAGGGCGGGGCGTGCTTCATCCCCAACTCCACCCGCCAGTCGACGCCCAGCGTCGCCTGGAGCCTCTGGGCCTGGGCCTGGGTCCGCTCGAGCAGGGGCGACGTGCCCCCGATGGCGTCGTAGCGGCGACGCAGGTCGGCGAGCTGCTCCTCTGTCGGCGGCCGTCCGCGCCGGACATGGGTGTAGTACGCCTCCACGTCCTCCGGCGTCGCCGGCGTCCCGTAGGCCATGACGAGGACCCCGACGGGCGCCTCAGCCGTGACGCACCCCTTGCTCGTGGACGAAGTCGACGATCCGCCTCAGGACGTCGGGGTCGGTCTCGGGCAGGACGCCCCATCCCAGGTTGAACACGTGGCCCGGCTGCCCGCGGTTGGCCCCGAGCACCGCGTTCACTCCCTCGGCCACCAGCTCCCACGGGGCCAGGCACCGAGCGGGGTCGAGGTTGCCCTGCACGGCGACCGCCGGCCCCAACCGCTCCCGCGCCTGGTCGAGCGGCACCCGCCAATCGACACCGACCACATCCGCTCCGGCGTCGGCCAGCAGTTCGAGCAGCTCCCCGGTCCCTACACCGAAGTGAATGCGGGGGACGCCCAGGTCGGCCAGCCCGGCGAACAGCTTCCTGCTGGCGGGGAGCACGTAGCGCCGGTAGTCGGCCGGAGACAGGAAGCCCACCCACGAGTCGAACACCTGGACCGCCGCCGCTCCCGCCTCCACCTGTGCCCGTAGTGACGCCACCGCGACCTCGGCCAAGGCGTCGACCAGCCCTCGCCAGGTGGCGGGATCGCCGTACATGAGGGACTTGGTGCGGGCGTGGGTCTTGGACGGCCCGCCCTCGATCAGGTAGCTGGCCAGGGTGAACGGCCCGCCGGCGAAACCGATGAGGGGGACGGGCAACTCCTTGACCAGCAGACGCACCGTCTCCAGCACGTAGGGCATGTCCGCCTCGGGTTCGAGGGGCCGAAGGCGGCGGAGGTCGGCGGCCGACCGGAACGGTGCGGCGACGACCGGCCCCGTCCCCGCCTCGAGCGAGATCTCGAGACCGATGGCCACCAGCGGCACGACGATGTCGGAGAACAGGATGGCGGCGTCCACACCGAGGCGCCGGACGGGCTGGAGGGTCACCTCGGCCGCCAGCTCCGGCGATCGGACGATGTCGAACATCCCCGCCCGCTCGCGGACCGCCCGGTACTCGGGGAGGGACCGACCCGCCTGGCGCATGAACCACACCGGGACAGAGTCGACGACCTCGCCGCGGCAGGCGGCGAGGAAGGGGGCAGTCATGAATCTGGAAGTTACCTGGACCCCTGCGCTTGTCCCCGGCGCCCGCGGCTGAAACGCAGGAGCACCGTCCCGGCGACCAGGGCGACGGCGAGGAGCGCGACCGCGCCGGCCGAGGGGAGGGTCGGTCCGGGTGCTTGCCAGGCCGCGACCGCCGCCGCCGCCAGGAGCGCGTTGCGCAGCAGGTCGCTTCTCGACACCGGTTCGGCAGACACCGCACCGAAGCAGGTGCAGCCGGTCGTAAGCCCGGCGCCTACCGCCCGAGCGAGGACGACGGTGAACGCGCTCAAGAGCACGAAGGCGACGACCCCGCCCGGAGCGGGCGCCGCCACCAGCAAGGTGGCGACGAGGACTTCGAGGACTGGGACGGCCCGAGCCAGGAGGGCGGGCCGGGGCAGGTCGAGTGCACGGAAGCCGGCCTCGGTCTGCTCGGGACGGGCCAGCTTGGCCGCCGCCGCCCGCACGAAAGCCGCCGCCAGCAACAGCGCGCACAGGTAAGCGAAGCCGGCCATCGACGGGTCAGGGTACGGCAGAGCGGAAAATTCGGCGGCGTCCGGCCGCGCCTCCTTCTACGCTCCCCCGGAAGACCGAAGTGCGCGCCGCGAGGAGGTCCCGGGATGATCGTGAGGTTCCCCAACTCGAAGCTCCGGGGCTCCGCCGCGGAGGGCTTCGCCTAGGTC
>JALZEC010000363.1 GCA_030862235.1 Actinomycetota bacterium
ATCAAGCTGCGGCTCTCCCAGCAGCAGGGGTTCATCCGGCTGATGCAGGGCTACCTCGCCCTCGGGCTTCTGGTCGGGATCGCCGGCCTCGGGGTCGTCATGGTCCGGGCCGTTCGAGAACGCAGACGTGAGATCGGGATGCTGCGGGCCATGGGCTTCTCGCGCCGGGTGGTACGGGCCGCCTTCCTCATGGAGGCCGGGTTCGTTGCCGTCCAGGGCATCGTCGTGGGCGTGGTCCTCGCCCTGGTCGTGAGCTATCAGCTCCTCTCGAACTCCGACGTCTTCGGCGAGTCGCGCCTCGACTTCACCGTCCCCTGGCTCGCCCTCGCCATCCTGCTGGGCGCCGCCCTGGCCGCTTCGCTCGCCGCCACCGCCGCTCCCGCCGGGCAGGCGTCGCGCATACGACCCGCCGTCGCCCTGCGCATCGCCGAGTAGGGCTTCGGCCGGCCACCCGCACGCACCCGGCGTCGTCAGGTCCTGGGCCGATCGGCTCACACCTGCCCCAGGAACGCATCTATACTCCCGCCGAACAAATCCTTCTTCCCTTTTCTGCTTCGTTTCAAACCACTGCGGAGGAGATTTTCCGGGCTGGGGCTCGCGGTCTGGGCGTCGGCACGACCGAAACGCCATGGCCACGACCATCCTCGATCGACCCGCCGGCCCCCGTCCGACCGCTGTCCGCCCCGTGGTCGCTCCGCTGGTCTTCGTGCTCGTCCTCGTCCTCGCCGGCTACGAGGGCCCGGGGATGGACCACTTCGCTCCCCTTCCCGAGGCGCGCCCGGTGACCGACGCCCACCTGCTCCGGAAGGTGCCGATCACCGATTTCCCGGCAGCCACCGTCGTGGCCACTACCCCGCCCGCGCCGGTTGCGGTCCAGCCCGCCCCTGGGCCTGTCGGGACGAAGTGGTTGCCGAGTGGGAAGGGCATGTGGATCTACGTTCCCGACAAGACCGAAGGCGGGAACGTCGACGCCATCGTGGCCAAGGCCAAGGCAGTGGGGCTCACCCACGTCTGGGTCCGAATGGGGTCGGCCTGGGACGGGTTCAACGTGGTGCCGTTCGTCAACCGTCTCCTGCCCGCCGCCCACGCCGCCGGGATCAAGGTCATCGGCTGGGACTTTCCCAAGCTCGATCCCTGGGAGGCGGACGTCCAGCGGGCACTCACGATGATTCGGCACCGGGCGCCCGGCGGGCATCGCATCGACGCCTTCTCGGCCGACATCGAAACCAGGGCCGAAGGCACTCGGATCAGCCCTGAGGCCGCTCGGACGTACGGGGCCGCGCTGCGAGCAGGTGCCGGAGAGCACTACCCCCTCATCGCCACCGTGCCCCGACCATCCAAGGAGCGGGCGAGCTTCCCCTACGCCGACGTCGTCGCCGGCTACGACGCCATCGCGCCTATGGTCTACTGGCTCAATCGCCAGCCCGACACGGACGTGGCCGGCGCCCTCCGCGACCTCGCCCAGTTCGGGAAGCCGGTGTACCCGGTCGGGCAGGCCTACGACGGCTCACGCGAGGGAGGGCGCAAGGGTGTTCCGCCGCCCGAGGAGCTGTTCCGGTTCATAAAAACCGCCGAAACCCACGGCGCCGCCGGCGTCTCCTTCTGGTCGTGGCAGGCAGCCAATCAACCGGCGTGGGACGCCATCCGGGACGCTCCCGAATTCCGCCCTGCCGCCAGCCCGGTACGCCCCGAGAAATACGGGAACTGATCAACCTCCTCGCCGCTCCCGATGTATGGGGCAGGCTTCCCACCCGCGCTGCGCGGTGACTGGGCGTGGGAACTCTGCCGGCGGCTCTCTTCGTCGCCCCTGAAGGCTTCGGCGGCCGAGCACGAGAGGGGCCTGTCCTCGCGGTCGCCCCTTGACACCCCGACGTCGCCCTGAATTAATTGCCGGACAGGTTCGATCGGCGGAGGCGCTCTTTGGCGGCCGTACGGTGGAGCGCTCGTGGGGGACGGCGCGCTTGAGAGTTCTCCATGCGAGAGTCGGGCCGTGGGGATGGAGGGACGGGAGGGGCATGCTCCGCACCGGCGCGCGGCTTCGCATCTGGGTCGAGACGACCTGTGGGGTGTTGGCGGCAATAGCTGCGCTGGCGACCCTGCTCTCGCGGGACTGGATCGAGCGGGTGCTGCCGTTCGAGCCCGACGGTGGCAGCGGCGCCCTTGAGGTGGCGATCACCCTGGCGCTTTTCCTCCTGTCGGTCAGCAGTTCGGCGCTGGCGGTCGCCGAGCGACGCCGCCGTCCACCCGAACCCGCCCCGGCGAGCCGCTGAGCACCGGTTCGTGTCCCATGGGGAGGTAGCCCAGAAGCGCTCCTGGCGTTCCGCGTCGGCCCGTCGGCGCCACTTCTGGACATGCCCGTGAACGCAACCGGCGGGAACGGCAAAGGCGCGGACGAGAAGGGCGATCGGGGCGAGGATCCGGCTGACGAGGGCGATCCGGAACTCGACGAGCGCTTCCTCACCGAGGCGGAGATCGCCCGCTTCCTGAGGCCGGCCTCACCCGGGGCCCCTGCCGGGACGGTTTCCGCGGCGGCGCCCTCGCGCATACGTCCGGGGCAGACGGTGGAGCCGGTGATGGCTCCGCTCGACCTGGTCCATCGGCTGCTGGTCCGGTCCCTGTCGGTGGCGGCGGGCGCGGGTCGGAACAACCCGGTGCTGTGGGCCCGGCCGTTGCTGTGGGACACCGGCACCGACCAGCTCCTCCTCCACCTGGCCAAGGCCAGCATGACGACGGGGTCCGGGTTCGTCGACCTCCAACTCCCGGTCCAGTGCGACCAGACGGGCCAGGCCGAGGTGGTCATGACCTACCTGACCGCCTCGCCCGAGCGGCCTCACGGCTTCGTGGTGGCCAGCGAGGACCGCCCCCGCGGCCCGGAGGTCGTCGTCCAAGTCTGGGGAGAGGCCCTGGTGGCTCTGGGATGGCGGGCCCTGGTGGAGATGGCCGCCCTCATCGCCGCTACCCGGGGCCGCAGCACGTCCGGCCTCCCACTCGTGGCCTCGACGGTGGTCGCCACCCCCGACGGGCTGACGATCACCGCGATGGGGCCGCACCGGTTCGGCACCGGAGTGGGGAGCACCCGGTGAACCCCACAGCCGTGCTGTCGCCCGAGATTGTCGATCTCGGCCTGGCTCTCGGGCTGCTGACCCGCACCGGCGGAGACGTCTCCTTCGACAGCGGCTGGTTCTCGGATCCCGGGGCCACGGCGGCCACGGTCCTGGCCGACGAGGAGCGGCGGAGCGCCCTGGTGCGCTTCGTCGACGCCGTCAACGGCGAAGGGGGAGCCACCGAGAGCAACGGGATCACGTCCCTCAAGGTGTTCGCCGCATCCGACCTCGGCATCGCCGGCGCACCGGACCTCACGGTCCACCTCACCCTCGATGACCGTCCCGCCAGCTACGTCGAGGTCGGGCTCGCGGTCGAGCACGCCACCCGCACTCCCGCAACCCGCACCCGCCTGGCCATCCCGCTGTACCGCGCCGGCAAGCGCACCGACGGGGGGACGGTGGCGCCGGTCACGGAGCGCTTCGCCCTCGCCGCCGGGGCACCGCTGCGCCTGAGCTCCAGCATCGCCACCAACGGCGGAGCGCCGGACCCATCCGGCTTCGGGCTCGACCGGGTGGAGGTGGCGGTCGAGGCCCCGGTGGCGGGTGGGGCGGAACCCTCCGTCGAGGTTGCGCTGCTCGGCTTGCGGCTCCCCGGCGCCAGCGCGCCAACCGACGTCCACATCGGCGGGCCTGGCTCGAACCTCGAGGAATCCCTCCTCTCGCTCGTCCTCGGCGTCGTCAGAGCCGGTGCGTCAGCGCTGGGGGCACCGGGGGCGGCGGCCATGGCCGCCCTCGACCTTCTGGGGCTGGGCCCGGACGGGAACCTGCCCGCCATCGACGTGGAGGCGCTGCTGACCCAGGGCGCCCAGGCCTTCCGCTCGTGGTTCGGCACGACCATGGTCGACCCCGTCCGGCGGGGGGCGTGGCTCGACGCCTTGCGGGACGTGATCGGCGGCAGCCGCGTCGGCGATGAGCTCGTGGTGGGGGTGGGCGGGGGGCCGGTCACCCAACGCATCTCGGTTGCCGCCCGCCCCGGCGCCGGCGGCCAGCTCGAGGTGACACCCCGCATCGCCCTCACCCTGTCGACCTTGCTCGGCGCCGGCGCTGGTGCCGTTCGGCTCAGCGCCGACACCGCCGTTGACCTGGTCACGGTCGACGTAGGGAACGGCAGCCTTACGCCGGTTCCGAACGCCGAGCTGCGGGTGTCGGTGGCGGGCAACGGGGCGAGACTGCTTCCCACCGGTCCCGTGAAGATCGGCTCAGCCCAGGTCGGGCTGAGCCTTGTCGGCGGCTCGGTCGTGCCCCTCGTGCGAGCGGTCGACGTGGAGGTGGGCAGCGACCGGCATGACGTCGTCGACCTCTCCAGCGCCGACGCCGTCGTGGCCGCCGCCGGGCAGCTCGCCAGCGGCGTGGTCGGCGCGGCGCTCGACGCCCTCGGGACAACCGGCGCCCACCTGAAGGTGCTCCTGGGCGTCACCCCGCCCTCCGGGGTCCCGCCGCTCGACGCCGCCGTCCTGTTGACCGACCCGCTTGCTGCCCTTCGAGGCTGGTGGCAGCAGTTGCTGGCCGATCACGTGACCGAGGTCCCGACCGTACTGGCCCACCTGCGCGACCTCACCGCCGACGACTCGGCCCTGAGCCGAGCGGTGAGCGGCGACGGGACGGCAGGGGTGCCCTGGTCGGTGCCCGTCCTGCTCAACCCGCTGCTCACCCTCGACGTATGGCTGGAGGGCGACACCCTTGTGGTGGCACCCACGCTGACCCGCCGGTTCAGTGAGCTGGCCGGGGGGTGCACGCTTGTGATCACCTCGCTGCGGAGCGAGCTGGCGACGATTGATCTCGGCAATGGCCAGATCAGCCTGTTGCGGTCCGCCGAGCTGTCGATTGCGTTCCGGGGGCGCGGCTCCACCGAGGCGCGCCTCTCGCTGGGGCCGGTGGCCCTCGTCGCTCAGCGAATGGGCCTGGTCGCCCGGTGGTCCGCAGCGGGAGGGTTCACCGTCGCGCTCGACACCCCGGGGCTGGCCGCCGACCTGGGAACGGCCACCGTGCCGCTCGAGCTGCCGGTCGGCGGCAACTGGCAGGCAGCCGTTCTCAGCGACGTGGAGAACCTGGTCGCCGTGCTCGCAGCGACGAACCCCTCTGGGTGGCTGCACGACCTCGTCGGCCTCTTGGGGTGGTCGGTCACCGCCGAGGGGCACCCCCACCGCCTGGACTTGGCCGCGCTCGTGGCCAACCCCCAGCTCGAGCTGTCGCGCTGGGGCGCTGCCCTCCTCACCGACGAGGCCCTGGTGGCAAGGGTCGCGACCGCCCTGGCCCGGGTGCTCACCGGATCCTCCGCCGGCCTGGCCGGCCTCCTCGAAGGACGGGGCACGCCGAGCGACCCCTGGGTACTGCCCCTGGGAACCAGCGCGAACGCTCCCGCGCTCGCCCTGGCCATCGGTCCCGACGGCCCGCGCCTCACGCCCTCGACCACGAGCGACGCCCTGCACACGTGGCGCCCGGGCCTCGCCGGCCTCAGTCCCGCCGGCCTGTCCCAGGCCGTGCTCGACGAGGGGATGGCGGGGGACGACACGGCCGCGCTGGCCTGGGGACGGGCTCAGCTGGGCGTCGGGCTGGAGGCCCTCGTGCTCCGGGTCACCGGGACCGACGTGCTCGTCGCCCCGCCGCCGTCGGCCATCGCCGACGTGGAGGTCCTCACCCACCCGTCCATGACCTGGTCCCAGTGGGCCCAGCTCGATCCCGCCGTCGCTCTCAAGCAGCCGGCGCCGGCGGGTGCCGCCGTCGTCCGCGTGGCCATCGGGACGGCCGCCGCCCAGCCGTGGACGGGAGCCCCGGCCGGGCGGCTGATCGATCTCAGCCCGCCCGGCCTGCCGCCCGAGTCCTTCACCGTCTCCTCTCCGGACGCGGGCGAATGGTTCGTCGTGCTGGCCACCCGCTCCAACGCCTCGCTGGGCACGGCGGACCCGAGCGGGGTGACCGGCCAGGCCGCCCGACTCCGGCGGGTCGTGTCCGCTCTCGGGTCCGGTCGCCCGGTGGTGCTGATGGCGGTGGGCGGCGCCGGGCACGCAGCCAGGCTGACCGCCGACGCCGAGCCGTCCGTCAGCCACCTGGTGACGCTAGGGACACCGTGGAGCCCGGTGTCCTTCGACACGCCCCGCAACGGCGTACCCGGCGACGCCCTCCGCCTCCTGGAAGCGCTGGTCCCGACCCCGGACCCAGCCGCCCCCGATGACGCCGACCTGGCCACCGGGCGGGCGGTGGTCGAAGGCCTGCGCAGCGCGGAGGTTCAGGCCGACCTCGAGGCTCCCCGACCGGAGACCGGTGTGCGAGCCGGGCTCACGGTCCGAGCC